>NZ_JADDUM010000075.1 GCF_015163715.1 Pseudomonas cyclaminis | reverse complement strand
CCCCCCGATGGCGTCAGCAGCCACACCGCAGGACTCCCATGAACTCCCAAAGCATCCTTGTCCCGAAAATCTCCACCTTGCCCGTCCACGAGCCCCGCGCCAGGGCCATCGTGCGTTGGCTGGTGCGCAAGAACATCATCAAGGAAGAGCTGACCACCTGTGGCCGAACCGGTAACCGCATGGCCTACGCCCTGGCCGACGGTGCCCGCGCCGTGGTGCTGGACCCCGAAGCGCTGCCGTTCAACGAGCCAGTCAATGGCCTGGAGATCATCTACAAGCGCTGCATCTATACGCCGGCCAAGGGCTTTCTCGAAGAAGCCGGCTGCCCGGAATGTCGCAAGGAAGTCGGCGAAGCGCTGTTCGAAAGCCTGGAAGACTGGATGCCCGGCCACACCGACAACTTCACCTGCCCGCTGTGTGGGCATGAAGATGACATCAATGGGTTTCTGTTCCTGCAGGCGTGCGGGTTTTCCAACCTGGGATTCATCTTCAACAACTGGGCGGAGGCGGGGTTCAAGCAGAGCTTTATCGACGAATTTGCCGATTGGCTGGACCAGAAGATCAGTTGGGTTAAGGTCGAACTTTAATCCATCTATCAGTATTACCAAGTTTGTCAGAGTTTTACATTGAGCCCGACAGGGCGCATGTATATAATGGCGCGCTTCCATTTTCCCGCTCGGGAGCCCCCGCGATGCTGCGTATCAGCCAAGAAGCTCTGACATTCGACGACATTCTCCTAGTGCCCGGTTATTCCGAGGTGCTTCCTAACGAAGTCAGTCTCAAGACCCGCCTAACCCGTGGCATCGAGCTGAATATTCCCCTGGTTTCCGCTGCCATGGACACCGTCACCGAAGCCCGTTTGGCAATCGCCATGGCTCAGGAAGGCGGCATCGGCATCATCCACAAGAACATGACCATCGAGCAGCAAGCTGCCGAAGTGCGCAAGGTCAAGCGTTACGAAGCTGGTGTGGTGAAAGATCCAATCACCATCGAAGCCGACGCCACCGTGCGTGACCTGTTCGACCTCACTCGCCTGCACAACATCTCCGGTGTTCCCGTGCTGCACGATGGCGACCTGGTCGGCATCGTCACTTCCCGTGACGTGCGTTTCGAAAACCGTCTTGAAGTCACCGTCCGCGAAGTGATGACGCCTAAAGAGCGCCTCGTCACTGTCAAGGAAGGCGCCGACAAGAACGACGTACGCGAACTGCTGCACAAGCACCGCATCGAGCGCGTGCTGATCGTCGACGACAAATTCGCCCTCAAAGGCATGATGACCGTCAACGACATCGAAAAAGCCAAGGCTTACCCGCTGGCCAGCAAGGATGACCAAGGTCGTCTGCGCGTAGGCGCTGCCGTCGGTACCGGTAAAGACACCGGCGACCGCGTTGCCGCCCTGGTTGCTGCCGGTGTGGACGTGGTGGTGGTCGACACCGCCCACGGTCACTCCAAAGGCGTGATCGACCGCGTACGTTGGGTCAAGCAGAATTTCCCTGAAGTCCAGGTGATCGGCGGCAACATCGCCACCGGCGCAGCGGCCAAGGCCCTGGCCGAAGCCGGCGCGGATGCTGTCAAGGTCGGTATCGGCCCTGGCTCGATCTGCACCACGCGGATCGTAGCCGGTGTGGGCGTGCCGCAAATCAGCGCCATCGCCAACGTCGCCGCTGCCCTTGAAGGCACCGGTGTGCCGTTGATCGCCGACGGCGGCATCCGCTTCTCCGGTGACCTGTCCAAGGCCATCGTAGCCGGTGCTTCCTGCGTGATGATGGGCTCGATGTTCGCCGGTACCGAAGAGGCGCCAGGCGAGATCGAACTGTTCCAGGGTCGTTCGTACAAGGCTTACCGTGGCATGGGTTCGCTGGGCGCCATGTCCCAGGCTCAAGGCTCGTCCGACCGTTACTTCCAGGACTCCTCGGCAGGCGCCGAGAAGCTCGTACCGGAAGGCATCGAAGGCCGTGTGCCGTACAAAGGCACCCTGAGCGCCATCATCCATCAACTGATGGGCGGCCTGCGTTCCTCGATGGGCTACACCGGCAGCGCCGACATCGAAGAAATGCGCACCAAGCCTGAGTTCGTGCGGATCACCGGTGCCGGTATGGCCGAGTCCCACGTCCACGACGTACAGATCACCAAAGAAGCGCCAAACTACCGCGTAGGTTGATGCTTCCTGCAAATAGTTAAGTAACCGGGGCTGTCTTATTCAGCCCCGAGTTGTTTCTGATTCATTAGACGAGACTGATCTCATGGCCCTCGACATTCACGCCCACCGCATCCTGATCCTCGACTTCGGTTCCCAGTACACCCAACTGATCGCCCGCCGCGTGCGTGAAATCGGCGTGTACTGCGAACTGCATCCGTTCGACATGGACGACGAAGCGATTCGCGAATTCGCACCGAAAGGCGTCATCCTCGCCGGTGGCCCCGAGTCCGTGCATGAAGCCAACAGCCCGCGCTGCCCGCAAGCCGTATTCGACCTGGGCGTGCCCGTCTTCGGTATCTGCTACGGCATGCAGACCATGGCCGAGCAACTGGGCGGCAAGGTTGAAGGTTCCGAGCTGCGTGAATTCGGTTATGCCCGTGTGGACGTGGTCGGCAAGAGCCGCCTGCTGGACGGCATCGAAGACCACGTCGACGCCGACGGCCTGTTCGGCCTCGACGTGTGGATGAGCCACGGTGACAAAGTCACCAAGATGCCGGAAGACTTCCACATCCTGGCCAGCACCCCGAGCTGCCCGATTGCTGGCATGTTCAGCGATGAGCGTCGCTACTACGGCGTGCAGTTCCACCCGGAAGTGACCCACACCAAGCAAGGCGGCCGCATCCTGTCGCGCTTCATCCTCGACATCTGCGAGTGTGAAGCCCTGTGGACCCCGTCGAAGATCGCTGAAGACGCCATCGCCAACGTGCGTGCCCAGGTCGGCACCGACAACGTGCTGCTCGGCCTGTCCGGCGGCGTCGACTCCTCCGTGGTTGCCGCGCTGCTGCACAAAGCCATCGGCGACCAACTGACCTGCGTCTTCGTTGACAACGGCCTGCTGCGCCTGCACGAAGGTGAGCAAGTGATGGCCATGTTCGCCGAGAACATGGGCGTCAAGGTGATCCGCGCCAAC
This sequence comes from Pseudomonas cyclaminis, assembly GCF_015163715.1. Taxonomy (GTDB): domain Bacteria; phylum Pseudomonadota; class Gammaproteobacteria; order Pseudomonadales; family Pseudomonadaceae; genus Aquipseudomonas; species Aquipseudomonas cyclaminis. Next base: position 12,354 of record NZ_JADDUM010000075.1, on the reverse strand, counting down.
GCCGAGGACCAGTTCCTCAACAACCTGGCCGGCGAGTCCGACCCAGAGAAGAAGCGCAAGATCATCGGTCGCACCTTCATCGACGTCTTCGATGCCCAGGCCAAACACCTGGACAACATCAAGTACCTCGCCCAGGGCACCATCTACCCTGACGTGATCGAGTCGGCCGGCGCCAAGAGCGGCAAGGCCCACGTGATCAAGTCCCACCACAACGTGGGTGGCCTGCCTGAGGAAATGAACCTCAAGCTGGTAGAACCCCTGCGCGAACTGTTCAAGGACGAAGTCCGCCGTCTGGGCCTGGAACTGGGCCTGCCCTACGACATGGTCTACCGCCACCCATTCCCAGGCCCGGGCCTGGGCGTGCGGATCCTCGGTGAAGTGAAGAAGGAATACGCCGACCTGCTGCGTCGCGCCGACCACATCTTCATCGAAGAACTGCGCAAGGCCGACTGGTACCACAAAGTCAGCCAGGCCTTCGTAGTGTTCCAGCCGGTAAAATCCGTCGGCGTTGTAGGCGATGGCCGTCGTTACGCCTGGGTCGTGGCCCTGCGTGCCGTAGAAACCATCGACTTCATGACCGCCCGTTGGGCGCACCTGCCGTACGAATTGTTGGAGACGGTCAGCGGCCGCATCATCAATGAGATCGAAGGCATTTCGCGTGTGACGTATGACGTGTCGAGCAAGCCGCCAGCGACGATTGAGTGGGAATAAACACTGTCGACCCACACAGCTCGCAGTAAGTGAATAAAAAAACCTGGCCACGGCCAGGTTTTTTTATGCACGTTAAACCCCTAGGCGCGGCAGCCGACTTTGCATGCTCAACCCCGTGTTATTGAGTGCCCGAGACAACCCATCCAGCGTAGGAAAATGCACTTGGTGAACCAGCGGCCACGTGGGGCGATCAATGATGAAGCTGCCTTCGGCCGATCGCGTGATCGGCGTCATGACAATGCCCTGGCCCCGACTGTGGTGGTACAGGGTGTATGAACCCTGGGACTCGTCGATCAAGTACATGCCTTTGCGAAACAGCAGTCGTTGGTTTTGCAGGACTGTGCGTTGCAGGGGTGGCGCTTCGACTTGTAAGCGCAGGTCTGCGTGCAGGGTATCGAAGGTGTTGGCGGGGCCTCCTTGGGGCTCTATCACGTCGTGGTCGACCTCGATGCCGGGGTCGATGCGCAGGTCGTGGCCTTGGCCGGGGTATACCTCTTCAACGCGTATGCCGATTCCTCCCTCCAGTTCGCTGATGCCGGCGACTTCCCTGAAGGTGTTGGTGCTGGTGGGCGATGTCATGAACAGCCATTTACCACCGTCGTTGAGGGTTCTGTCGGCGCGGAAAACGGTGTGGCCCAGGTAGTTTCTCGTCATTTGCTCGGTACGATTGAGCATGGGGTCGGGGTATTTGGTGTGGGCGGCGCAGTCGAGGGCCTGGACGCGAATACCGTTGTTGCGGGCAGTCTTGATCAGTTCCAGCTCGTTGAATTGCCCGGTAGGGTCGGTGCTCATTCTGTTCAAGCTGGTTTCCAGGTCTTCGGACATGGAGCCGGTCTGGAAGAAGTGATTGAGGTCGTCCTGGACGAAGTCGTTAAGCAGGCGTTGCAGGTAGAGGGTTTTGACACCCTTGCGCGCCAGCTGCGGCATGTTTTCCATGATCAGTCGCGTGCTGGTGATGCGGTCCGGGGTTTCGCCGATGACCAGGCCCGGCAGGTCCTCCGGCAGACGTTCGAGCAGCTCGCTGAAGGTGGTTGAGGGGTCAACAGTGGGGATGCTTGGACGCTCGGGCAGGCGCGGCCAGGACAGTTCGCGGTAGAAGTCCTTGGCCGATTGCACCAGTTTGTTCTGGGTGGCGCCGAAGTAGTGGGTGTAGCGATCTACGTTCAGGAAACGGCCTTGAATATGGGTCTCGACGAGCCCTAACGCCCACTTTCTCAGCTCCGGGCGCAACGACGGCGGGGTGTCGAACACAGTGGTGACGCGGCGAACGGCGCTCGACGGCTCCGGCTTGGCGACAGCCTGGGGTGTCACGCGCGGGGCCTCGGGCGTCGGTCGGATCTTGCTGGCCTTGCTTGCCTTGCTGGAGTTGCCGCCTCCACCCTTCAGCCCCAGACGACCGGACAGTGGTTCCCACTCGTTCAATTCGTTCAGGCGTACCGGCAACGATCCGGAAAATGCGTTGGGGTTGGCGGGATCGACGATGGCCCAGTAGCCTGGGCCGTTGGGGTCGTTTTCATAACGTATGTAGTAGGCCCTGTCGTTCATCAGGATGGCGTGTTGCGGCAGGTTGTCCGAGGTTTTCAGGGTGTACACCTGAAAATACTTTCCGGGCGTCGTTGAGCAGGTTTCGCCTTCCAGTATCAGGTTGCTCTCGTAATGGGCTGGCACCTCGCTTGGCAACACCGGCGCCGGCGCGACGCTTTCAGCGCTGACCTCGGGCGTGTCGAGTGGCTCGGGCAGGCGCGTGGTTTGCTCGGACGCCTCGGCAAAGCTCTCCGACGCTTCGGCGATATCCGGCAGTACTCCGTCGACTTTCAACAAGGTCAGGTTGAACAGTGTGTCGATTGCACTGAAAACCGCGCCTTGCTCCCCGGCGCGGCGCTCAGCCGGGGTCTTGCCATTGACGGCCTGGTCGATGTTGAGGCCCAGGTTTGCCACGCTGGCGCCGATCACCACCAGGGCCACGGGCCCGCCCACCACGGCCATCGGGCCGAAAATTTTGCCGAAGGCATTCAGATACCCGATCCACAGCTTCTTGCGCAGGTCACCGTTGCTGTGCAGGCAGAAGTCGGCGTCATTGTTCATGCGGGCCTTGCTGGACTGGGCCAACCAGGTAAACGCATCGCCGTCGATGGACAGGTCCGCCTGATTGATCAAATGGTGATTCCACGCACCCCAAGTCACGAACAGCTGGTCAATTTGCGTGTTCAGGCCCTTGTCCACCCAGTCCGGTGGCAGTGTGCCGGTGAGTGCCTGGGCGGTGCGGTAAATCAGCACGGGCGTCACCAGCAACTGTCGCCAGCTCACTGCGTCGGTGTCGTCCTGCTGAACCTGGGCCGACAGCGGGAAGTGGGTCATGAACCGCGCACGGTTTTGCGGGTGATTGGTTTGGCACAACAGCCAGAAGTGCAGGTCTGCCGGTGTGTTGAAGCAATGAAAGGCTTGAGCCTCACCGGGCACATAAATGATTTGCCTGCCGTCGCGGTCGATGATGCGCAGGATATCGCTGGCGATATGCCCGCCAATGTCCAGCGCGGCGAGTCGCAGGCCTTGTGGGGCAGGCGCCTCGGCTTGCAGGTTGGCCAGGGACGGGGGCCAGCTGATGTTGCTGGCGACGGCCTTGATCACCGTCTGGAACTGGGCGTCGGTCAGGTGGTTGGCCTGCCGTGCTTGCAGGGCCTGGGCCAGAAAGTTGACCTTGCCCAGGGTGCGGAAGTCGTCCTGATGAGCGCTCCAGAAACCGTCTACTCGCGTGCTGTAGCGCTCGCTGAAGTTGATGTCCCAGAAGTCGCCGAGCACGTCACTGGCGGACAGTCGCACCTCGTTGCGGTGATCGAAAACCTGGGCGTCGGGCCCCACGCTGTAGAAGCCACCGTCACCGTCAAGCAGGTCAGCGTTGTCTTGGTCGTGCAGGCTGAAACGGTGGATCACCAGCTGCGACAGCGTCATGGACTCCAACGGTTTCTCGTTGTGTACCCAGCCGGTAAACGCTTGGGAATCGCTGGTGCCGGCTTTGAACCGGTGCCAGTACACCCGGTCGGGGTCCAGTGCCGCAAGGTCATGTTTGACGAGAATCTCACGGGCTGTTTCGGCCGCCATTGTCTGCATGTTCGGGCATGTGTCGAGCACCGCCGGTGCCAGGGCCTTGAGCTGTTGTTGGGCGGCGGGGGAGGTATCGTCGATCGGCATGTTGTTCTCCTGGGGCAATGGAGAAAAAAGCATGCCGGGGTGCTCAGGTGGGGCAGCGGTAGATAGTTAGCGCCGCGCAATATCCGAAAAGTAAAACTTATCCAGGGTATGCCGCGACTCGGTGTACTCGAACTGCCGCCCATCCTGCAAAAACGTCTGGTTGCTCACCACGATCACATGGCTTTGGCCGTCGAGGTCGAGGTGTGCCTGATCGTCCTTGCTGCGGGGCAGGGCTTCGATGGTGCGTTGCGCGTAGCTGATTTGTAACTGAAGGGTCTGTTCAATGAAGGCGTAGATCGACTGCTCGGCAATCGTTTGGTCCAGACCGGGGATCAGGTCGGCGACAAAGTGGTTGATGTCGAGAATCACCCGTTTGCCGCCAATGCGTCGCACGCGTTTGATGCGTGTGATCAGGCTGCCGGGTTCGGCTTCGATGTGTTGCTGCAAGGAGCCTTCCAGCGGGAACTGGGTGAATTCGACCACTTCGGTGCGTACGTCATCGCCCAGGTCGGCGTGGGTTTCGTGGAAGCTGACGATGCCGCCCAGTTGAAATTCAATCGGGTTGGGGGACAGCACGAACGTGCCCTTGCCGTGGATTTTTTGCGCAAAACCGCGCTCCTGCAACTGCTCGATGGCGCGACGCACGGTGCCACGGCTGGCCTGGTAGCTGTCCATCAATTCGGTTTCGGAAGGAAGGCGCGTACCGCGTTGCAGGCGTTCGGTAGTGATGCTGGCAAGCAGATCCGTGTAGATCTGGTTGTATTTGCTCATGGGGATGGCTCTGTGCCCGACTGTTTGTAAGTGAACTGTGCGTTCAAGGCAGGAACCTTAGTGGCAGCGGTGGGGTTTGTCCATTGACCCTTGGTAAACCCCAAAGCGATATTTTCCAAACTCGTACAGACGAGTTGTTGCTTTAACTCGTACAGACGAGTACGTTTGGCGTCGGCGTGCTGCCAATGACTGCCCTCAAATAAAAAAATCAAAGTGGAAACCAAGCATGAGCCACGACTATTCGACGATCGCCCGCGAGATTCTTGAGAACCTCGGCGGGCGCGACAACCTTGAGCAAGCCGCCCATTGCGTAACCCGCCTGCGCCTGGCGCTCAAGGACCCCAGCCTGGTCAATAACAGCGCGTTGAACCAGGTCGATCTGGTCAAGGGCTCGTTCTTCACCGGTGGCCTGTTCCAGGTGGTCATCGGCCCTGGCGAAGTGGAAAAGGTCTACGCCGCCCTGCGCGAGCAGACCGGCCTGGCCGCCTCGACGATTGCCGACGTGAAGAAAGCCGGCGGCGACAAGACCAACCCCATGCAGCGCCTGGTGCGCGTGTTCTCCGATGTGTTCATGCCGATCCTGCCCGCACTGATCATTGCCGGCCTGTTGATGGGCATCAACAACCTGATGGGCGCCAAGGGCATGTTCATCGAGGGCCAGACGCTGCTGGAGGCCTATCCGAACCTGGATGGCCTGTGGAGCCTGATCAACCTGATGGCCAATACCTCGTTCGTGTTCCTGCCGGCGCTGGTGGGCTGGTCGGCGGCCAAGCGGTTTGGCGGCAGTGAAATCCTCGGCATCGTGCTCGGCCTGATGCTGGTGCACCCGGACCTGCTAAACGCCTGGAACTACGGCAAGGCCGTGGCGGGGCTCGACGGCCAAAGCCTGCCGTACTTCGATATTTTCGGCTGGTTCAAAATTGAAAAGGTCGGCTATCAGGGGCAGATTCTGCCGATCCTGATGGCCGCCTATGTGATGAGCGTGATCGAGAAATGGCTGCGCGCCCGCGTGCCGAATGCCATTCAATTGTTGGTGGTGCCGATCACCACCATCGTCGTCACCGGCGTGCTCGCGCTGGCGATCATCGGCCCGGTGACCCGTCACCTCGGCATCCTGATCACCGAAGGCGTGGTCACCCTGTTTGACCTGGCGCCGATGCTCGGCGGGGCGATTTTCGGGTTGTTGTATGCGCCGCTGGTGATCACCGGCATGCACCACATGTTCCTCGCCGTGGACCTGCAACTGATCTCCACCCAGGGCGGCACCTTTATCTGGCCGATGATCGTGATGTCCAACCTGGCCCAGGGCAGCGCCGCGCTTGCGGTGTTCTACATGACCCGCAATGCGCGGGACAAAAGCATGGCCTCGACCTCGGCGATTTCCGCGTACTTCGGCATCACGGAACCGGCGATGTTCGGGGTGAACCTGCGCTTCAAGTTTCCGTTTTATGCGGCCTTGGTGGGCTCGGCGCTGGGCAGTATTTTCCTGTCGCTGAACAAGGTACAGGCGTCGGCCATCGGTGTTGGTGGCTTGCCTGGATTTATCTCGATCGTGCCGCAATCCATCGCGATGTTTGTGATCGGGATGGTCATCGCGATGGTCGTGCCGTTTGTTCTGACCTGTGCGTTGAGCATGAAGATTGTTCGGCCCGGTTATCGGGTTGCCTGATCGATTGCCATCGGGGGCAAGCCCCCTCCCACAGGTTGGAATGCACTACCAACACCCAACCAACTGAAGGACCCCCCATGCACCAATCGGTGATCTACCAGATCTACCCCAAAAGCTTCCACAGCCACGCGGGTAACGCCACCGGTGACCTGCTGGGCATCGTGGACAAACTCGACTACCTCCAATGGCTGGGCGTGGATTGCCTGTGGATCACCCCGTTCCTGCGCTCGCCGCAGCGGGACAACGGCTACGACATCAGCGACTACTACGCCATCGACCCCAGCTACGGGAGCATGGCCGACTGCGACCTGCTGATCGGCGAAGCGGCCAAGCGTGGCATCAAGTTGATGCTCGACATCGTGGTCAACCACACCTCCATCGAGCATGAATGGTTCCAGCAGGCGCGCAGCAGCCTCGACAACCCGTACCGCGACTTCTACATCTGGCGTGACCAGCCAAACAACTGGGAATCCAAGTTCGGCGGTTCGGCCTGGGAATACGAAGCGCAGACCGGCCAGTACTTTCTGCACCTGTTCGATCACACCCAGGCCGACCTCAACTGGGACAACCCCAAGGTCCGTGCCGAGGTGTTCAAGTTGATGCGCTTCTGGCGTGACAAGGGCGTGGGCGGTTTCCGCCTGGACGTGATCAACCTGATCTCCAAGCCCGCCGACTTCCCCGAAGACACCAGCGACGGTCGCCGCTTCTACACTGACGGCCCCAACGTGCATGAATACCTGCAAGAGATGCACCGCGAAGTCTTCGAGGGCCATGACCTGATCAACGTCGGCGAGATGTCGTCCACCAGCCTGGAACACTGCATTCGTTATTCAAATCCTGCATCGAAAGAACTGTCGATGACGTTCAATTTTCATCACCTGAAAGTGGATTACCCGAACCTGCAAAAGTGGATAAAGGCCGACTTCGACTTCCTGCAACTCAAGCGGATTTTCTCTGACTGGCAACTGGGCATGCAGGCCGGTGGCGGCTGGAATGCGTTGTTCTGGTGTAACCACGACCAGCCGCGTGTGGTCTCGCGTTTTGGCGACGACGGCGAATACCGCGTGGTCTCGGCGAAGATGCTCGCCACGGCGCTGCATTTTCTCCAGGGCACACCGTTTGTGTACCAGGGCGAAGAGTTGGGCATGACCAATCCGGGCTTTGACCGGATCGAGCAGTACCGTGATGTGGAGACCCTCAACATCTATCGCCTCAAGCGCGATGCCGGTGAATCAGAGGCCTCGAGCATGGCGGCGATCATGCAGAAGTCCCGCGATAACGGGCGCACGCCGATGCAGTGGAACACGCAGGCCAATGCCGGATTCAGCACGGGCGAGCCCTGGATCGGTCTCCCGGCGAATGCCGCGCAGATCAACGTTGAGCACCAACTCGATGATCCCGATTCCGTGCTGCATCACTACCGCGCGCTGATTGCCTTGCGTCGTCACGAACCGCTGATCCAGGACGGCGTTTACCGCGAACTGCTGCAGGACCACCCCCAGGTGTGGGCGTACCTGCGCGAGGGCCAGGGCGAGCGGCTGCTGGTGCTGAACAACTTCTATGGCAAGCCCTGCGACATTCTGCTGCCGGACAACGTGATCAACCCGGCCAGCGAGCAACGCCTGTTGATCAGCAACTACCCCGACTGCCCGCTGCGCACGGCCTCGGTGGTATTGCGCCCTTACGAATCCTTTGTGCTGCACCTCAAGGACTGAAACCCGCTGCAACCCCCGTATGGGAGTGCGGGGCGCTAGACCCAAAACATAATAAAAATATCGGAGTGCTTCATGAAAACAACAATAAAGCTGGGCCTCGTTGCATCGTGCCTGAGCCTGCCTCTCGGCGCTCAGGCCCTGGAATTTGCCGGTTACTTGCGCAGTGGCGCAGGCACGTCGACCGGCAGTGGTCCGCAGCAATGTTTCCAACTGCCAGGGGCGCAATCCAAATACCGTCTGGGGAACGAATGCGAGCAATACGCCGAACTGGAACTGCGCCAGGACCTGCTGACCCTCGATGATGGTTCGGTGCTCAGCGTCGATGCCATGGCCTCGCTGTACAACAAGTACGACCGCGAGCTGAAATTCCAGGGCGAGAACAACGGCTCGGCGCGCATGCCGCAGATGTATGCGCAGTGGTCCAACGTGCCTGCCCTCAACGGCGGTTCGCTGTGGGCCGGTCGGCGTTACTACAAACGTAACGACATCCATATCTCCGATTTCTACTACTGGAACCAGAGCGCCACCGGCGGCGGTATCGAGGACGTGCTGATCGGCGACCTCAAGTACAGCTACGCCATTTCGCGCAAGGACAACCTCTACCAAAAGGAATACGCCACCCGTCACGACTTCAACGTCGCGGGCTTCAAGACCAATCCTGGCGGCGAGCTGGAACTGGGCTTGAGCTATATCGAGAAGGCCGGCGGCCGCGATACCAACAGCGGTTGGGCGTTGACGGCGCAGCATGTACAAAAGCCTTTCCTGGGGGGCAAGAACAAGTTCGCGTTGCAGTACGGCGAAGGTCCCGGCACCGGCCTGGGTTACACCGGCAATACCTTCTTGGATAACAGCAGCAAAAGTTATCGCGCCGTGGAGTTTTTCGATTGGCAGGTCACGCCGCGTTTCGGCGGGCAGGTCGAGGCGGTGTACCAGAAAGATATCCGTCCCGGCAGCCAGGACCAGACCTGGATGTCCCTCGGCGTGCGCCCGGCGTATGCCATCAGCGAACAATTCAAACTCGTCACCGAACTGGGCCATGATCAAGTCGACGCCAGCGGCGGCACGCGCAAGCTGAGCAAATTCACCTTCGCCCCGACGTGGTCGCCCAAAGGCCCGGATTTCTGGGCACGGCCGGAAGTGCGCTTGTACTACACCTACGCCACCTGGAACGAAGCGGCCAAGCGCGCAGCGAATGAACTGGCGGCGGGATCGGCGTTGTCCGACACCGGGTCCTACGGCACCGCGCGGCATGGGTCGAACTTCGGTGTGCAAGTCGAGTACTGGTGGAAATAACCGCAAGCCCCTTCCCACATCTGGTCCCTGTCATCTTCAGGATTTGTTTCCATCCAATGATTTTTACCGAACAAAACAGCAGGTGAAGCCATGACCCCATCGAAACCCCTGGAACTGCTGGCGCCCCTGTCCGGGGTGCTGCTGGCGCTGGATCAAGTGCCGGACCCGGTGTTCGCCAGCCGCATGATCGGCGACGGCCTGTGCATCGATCCCACCTCGCAGACCCTTTGCGCACCGTTGGCCGGGGTGGTCAGCAATATTCAGGACACCGGGCATGCGGTCAGCATCACCGACGACAACGGCGTGCAGGTGTTGATGCATATCGGCCTGGACACCGTGAACCTGGCGGGCAAGGGCTTCACCCGATTGGTCGAGGAAGGCCAGCGGGTCGAGGCCGGCGAGCCGCTGATCGAATTTGACGCCGACTATGTAGCGCTCAATGCCCGCAGTTTGCTGACCCTCATGCTGGTGGTCAGCGGCGAACCGTTCACCCAGCTGGCCAATGGTGTGGTCGAAAGCGGCCAGCCGCTGCTGGCGTTATCCCCAGCGCAGCCGCTTGACGTGGCAGACGAGGAGGAGGGCGAGGCGCTGTTCTCCAAACCGCTGAGCCTGCCCAACACCAATGGCCTGCATGCGCGCCCGGCGGCGGTGTTTGCCCAGGCGGCGAAGGGCTTTAACGCGAGCATTTACCTGCACAAGCAAACCCAGAGCGCCAACGCAAAATCCCTGGTGGCAATCATGGCGCTGCAAACTGTGCAGGGCGATACCTTGCAAGTGAGCGCGGCGGGGGACGATGCCGAGGCGGCGATCAAGGCCTTGGTGGAATTGTTGACGCAAGGCTGTGGCGAGACGGTCGCGGCACCGGCTGTGGTGGTTGAACCTGTGGTGTCGGCGACGCTGCTACGAGGTGTGTGCGCATCGCCGGGTTCGGCGTTTGGTCAGGTGGTGCAGGTGGCTGAGCCTGAACTGAACATCCCTGAAAAAGGCGCAGGCGAAGAGGCCGAACGTGCCGCATTGGCGCACGCGCTGCGGGCTGCCACCGAAGCGCTGCAAAGCTTGCAGGCCAAGGCTGGCGGCAGCGCCCAGGCGGAGATTTTCCGCGCCCATCAGGAATTGCTCGACGACCCGACCTTGTTGGAACATGCCCATGGTTTGCTCGCCGAGGGTAAGAGCGCGGCGTTTGCCTGGCATGGTGCCAGCGCTGCCACGGTCAAGTTGTTCCAAGGGTTGGGCAATGCGCTGATCGCCGAGCGTGCAGCGGACCTGGCTGATGTTGGCCAACGTGTACTCAAACTGATCCTGGGCATTGAGGATCGCGCCTGGGATCTGCCCGAGCGCGCCATTCTGATCGCCGAGCAACTGACCCCGTCGCAAACCGCCAGCCTCGACACCCGCAAGGTACTGGGGTTTGTCACGGTCGGCGGCGGTGCGACCAGCCATGTGGCGATCCTCGCCCGTGCCCTGGGCCTGCCGGCGATCTGCGGGGTGCCTGTTCAGGTACTGGCGCTGGCCAATGGCAAACAGGTCCTGCTGGATGCCGATAAAGGCGAGCTGCATCTGGAGCCGAACCTGGCGGAGATCGAACAGGTGGAGGCGACACGTCAACAACAGGAACAGCGACAGCTGCGAGACGTAGCGCAGGCCGCATTGCCCGCCGTCACCCGCGACGGTCATCACGTTGAGGTCACGGCCAACGTCGCTTCGTTACAGGAGGTGGAGCAATCCCTGACACTCGGCGGTGAAGGCGTCGGCCTGTTGCGTTCGGAGTTCCTCTACCTCGACCGCAACCGTGCGCCAAGCCCGGAGGAGCAGGCCAGCACCTACACGGCCATCGCCCGCGCCCTGGGTACTGAGCGCAATCTGGTGGTGCGCACCCTGGACGTGGGCGGCGACAAACCGCTGGCCTACGTGCCGATGGAGGCCGAAACCAATCCGTTCCTGGGCTTGCGCGGTATTCGCCTGTGCCTGGAGCGCCCGGCACTGTTGCGCGAACAGTTGCGTGCGATCCTCGCCAGTGCCGGGCTGGCGCGGCTGCATATCATGTTGCCGATGGTCAGCCTGCTCTCGGAGTTGCACCTGGCCCGCAGGATTCTCGAAGAGGAAGCGCTGGCGCTGGGGCTGACCGAACTGCCGAAGCTGGGGATCATGATCGAAGTGCCCTCGGCGGCGTTGATGGCCGATGTGTTTGCGCCCCATGTGGATTTCTTCTCCATCGGCACCAACGACCTGACCCAATACACCCTGGCCATGGACCGCGACCATCCACGGCTGGCCAGCCAGGCCGACAGCTTTCACCCGGCGGTATTGCGCTTGATCGCCACCACGGTCAAGGCCGCCCACGCTCATGGCAAGTGGGTCGGCGTGTGCGGCGCGTTGGCGTCCGAAGCGCTGGCGGTGCCACTGTTGATCGGATTGGGGGTGGATGAGCTGTCGGTCAGCGTGCCGTTGATCCCGACCATCAAGGCCACCGTGCGTGAACTGGACCTTGGCGACTGCCAGAGCATCGCCCGCCAGGTGCTGAGCCTGGAAGAGGCCGCCCAGGTACGCGAGGCCTTGCGTGACTACCAAACAGCTACCGTTGTGCTGGAGAACTGAGCATGTTGGATAAATTGAAACAGGCGTTCTGGAAAGCCCTGACCCCGGACTTGATTGCCGAGACGGTCGCGGCACCGCCGCAGAGTCTGTTGTCGGCCGACGTGCTGAGTGCGTTGGGAGGGGCGGATAACCTCAAGTCGCAACAGCAGGTGGCGCTGACGCGGGTAAGGGTGCAGTTGCAGGATGTGGGACGATTGGATGAGGCGGCGTTGAAGGCGACGGGTGTCGCGGGAGTGATGGTCTTATCGGACGGCGTAGTCCACTTGCTCACTGGGTTATAAGACGACGTCGATCAACGTTGAGCCATTTGAATGAGGTGCAGTTGGTATGAGCGGGCCTCTCTGGTTAGGGGGGCTTCTGTGGTGATCAGGCTCTTTGTGGTGATCGGGCCTCTGTGGTGAGCAGGCTTTT
>NZ_JADDUM010000074.1 GCF_015163715.1 Pseudomonas cyclaminis | reverse complement strand
GCTGTCAACACCTCTTTTTCCACTTCCTTTTGGCTTCGATGAACTGAAGCAACCTGCTGCCGAAAACTGCGTAACTCATTGTTTACCAAGGAGTTTTCCGTTTCGACTGCGCCGGAAGTGGGGCGAATTATAGGCTCACAGAATCTGGCGTCAACCTTTAATTTCTTATCCCTACCAATTAGTTAGAAAACCGCCAATTCGAGATCTTCTATATAGAAGAAGGACATCTAGATAACGCCCGCCTCCCTTAAAGAAGCCACATGCTCAGACTTCAGCCCCAACACACCCTGTAGCACCTGAGCGGTATGCTCGCCCAAAAGAGGAGGCGCACTGCGATACTCCACAGGCGTCTTGGATAAACGAATTGGGCTGGCAACCTGAGGCACCATCCCCGCCAATACATGTGGCAGTTGCAGTGCCAACCCGCGTGCTTTGACCTGTGGATCATCAAACACCTGCGCCAAATCATTGATCGGCCCGCAAGGCACACCCACACGCTCCAGCTGTGACACCCACTCAGCCGTTGTCTTGAACACCGTAGCCTGGCGAATCAGCGGAATCAGCTCGGCGCGATTGGCCACCCGCACCTTGTTAGTAGAAAACCGCGGATCATCCGCCCACTGGGGCTGCCCAGCCACTTCGGCGAACTTGCGAAATTGCCCGTCATTACCAACCGTCAGAATGAAATCACCATCGGCTGTGGGGAAGTCCTGATAGGGCACGATATTGGGATGAGCGTTGCCCAGGCGCTTTGGCGAGACCCCCGTCGTCAAGTAATTCATCGCCTGGTTAGCCAGACAAGCCACCTGCACATCGAGCAATGCCATATCAATGTGCTGCCCCCCACCGTCGTGATCTCGATGCGCCAGCGCAGCAAGGATTGCCACCGTGGAGTAGAGCCCCGTAAGTATGTCTGTCAGCGCCACTCCCACCTTCACCGGCCCGGCGCCTTCATTACCCTCCGGCCGACCGGTAAGACTCATCAGCCCGCCCAACCCCTGAATCATGAAGTCATAGCCCGCACGTCCGGCATATGGCCCCGTCTGGCCAAACCCAGTGATCGAGCAATAGATCAACTCCGGGTTGAGCACCTTGAGCGACTCATAGTCCAGCCCATACGCCGCCAGCCCACCGACCTTGAAGTTCTCGATCAAGATGTCGGACTTAGCCGCCAGATCCCGCACCAGTTGCTGCCCCTCCGGCCGCGTAAAGTCGATAGTCACCGACTCTTTATTACGATTGGCCGACAGGTAGTACGCCGCCTCACTGGTGTTCTCGCCATAAGCATCCTTAAGAAAGGGCGGCCCCCAGGCGCGCGTATCGTCACCGTTACCGGGACGTTCGACCTTGATCACCTCAGCCCCTAGGTCCGCAAGGATCTGTCCGGACCAAGGGCCCGCCAACACTCGCGACAAATCCAGTACCCGCAGATGCGACAGCGCGCCCATACCGCCCTCCTATTAATAGAACGCCTGAAGACCGGTTTGCGCACGCCCCAGAATCAAGGCGTGCACGTCGTGGGTACCTTCATAGGTGTTAACCACTTCAAGGTTCACCAGATGACGCGCCACCCCGAACTCGTCGGAAATACCATTGCCACCCAACATGTCCCGCGCCATACGCGCGATATCCAAAGACTTGCCGCACGAGTTGCGTTTCATGATCGACGTAATCTCAACCGCAGCGGTCCCCTCATCCTTCATTCGCCCCAGGCGTAAGCAACCTTGCAGCGCCAGGGTGATTTCGGTCTGCATATCCGCCAGCTTTTTTTGGATCAGTTGAGTTGCCGCCAGGGGACGACCGAACTGCTGACGATCCAACGTGTACTGGCGAGCGGTATGCCAGCAAGACTCGGCAGCACCCAACGCACCCCAGGAGATGCCATAGCGCGCCGAGTTGAGGCAGGTGAAAGGGCCTTTCAAGCCACGCACATCCGGGAAAATGTTCTCGTCCGGCACAAAGACGTTATCCATCACGATCTCACCGGTGATGGAGGCGCGCAGGCCGACCTTGCCATGAATCGCTGGCGCACTCAGGCCTTTCCAGCCTTTCTCCAAGACAAAACCACGGATATCGCCTGCGTCGTCCTTGCCCCACACTACAAACACGTCCGCAATCGGGCTATTGGTGATCCACATCTTGGCGCCTGTCAGGCTGTAGCCACCATCCACCTTGCGCGCACGCGTGATCATCGCACCGGGGTCAGAGCCGTGGTCAGGCTCGGTCAAACCAAAACAGCCAATCCATTCTCCCGAGGCCAGTTTCGGCAAGTACTTCTGCTTTTGCGCTTCGGTACCGAACTCATTGATAGGCACCATCACCAGTGACGACTGCACACTCATCATCGAGCGATAACCAGAGTCAACACGCTCAACTTCACGCGCAATCAACCCGTAACTGACGTAGTTCAAGCCACTGCCGCCGTACTGCTCAGGGATCATCGCCCCCAGCAAACCGGTTTCACCCATTTCACGGAAAATCGCCGGATCGGTCTTTTCATGGCGGAAGGCTTCCAGCACACGAGGAGCCAACTTGTCCTGGGCGAAGCGCTCGGCACTGTCACGCACCATGCGCTCCTCTTCAGTGAGCTGTTGATCCAGCAGCAGCGGGTCGATCCAGTTAAAGCTTGCCTTGCCAGCCATGAATAAGTCCTCGCACAGAAATTCAGAAGTCGTGGATGGAGCCTAGGCCGCGCTTGCAGGGAGAGCAAACGAGGTTTCCGCATAGGCTTGTGCTAATTTGTCACTTCGTAATACTCAGTAGTGGCGCAGGTGCGCTTTAGATGTGAGCACAAGGTACATGCGCAGAAAAATTCCCAGCACAACCGCCCTCGTCAGCTTTGAAGCGGCAGCCCGTCACGAGAGCTTTACCAAGGCTGCCCACGAGCTCTCCATTACCCAAGGCGCGATTTGTCGGCAGATCGCCAGCCTTGAGGAGTTTTTGAGTGTCGAACTGTTTCGGCGCTCACGGCGTGGGGTAAAGCTGACCGAGGCGGGGCTGTCCTACAGCCGCAGAGTGGCAACTCAGCTGGATGCCGTCGAGCGCGACACCCTCTCAGTCATGGGCCAGCAAGGCGCCAACACTATAGAACTGGCCGTAGTGCCTACGTTCGGTACGCAATGGCTGATCCCTCGACTCAAGGACTTTCAACGCAAGCACCCCGAGGTGACTGTGAACCTGACCAACCGCACGCGCCCCTTTCTGTTCGCCGATACCGAGTTCGACGCGGCGATCTACTTCGGTGACGCTGATTGGTCCGGTACCGAATCTCACCGACTGATGGGAGAAAATCCCGTCCCCGTCTGCAGCCCGCGCCTTTTGGGCGAACGCAAGCGGTTCACCCCGCAGCAGATCGCGGAACTGCCATTGCTGCAGCAGACCACACGCCCCTATGCCTGGCGCCAATGGTTCAACGCCCAGCAACTGAACGTCCCTCGCGACATGACAGGCCCGCGTTACGAGCTATTCTCGATGCTGTCCCAGGCAGCCATGCACGACATGGGCATTGCACTGATCCCCCCGTTCCTTATCCAGCGAGAGCTGGACGAGCATCAATTGGTGATCGCAAGCCCTGAGGTGCTAACGAGCTCGAAGGCTTATTACCTGATGATTCCTGACAGAAAAGTCGAATCAGCCTCGCTGCACGCGTTCCGAGATTGGCTTATTGACCAATCTCAGCGCTATAGCCCCAGTAGTTAAAGGCCAAAGCCCCAATATTGACTTTGTAGTCAGTTAATTTGTGATCCTACAGATATACGTATATGTCGCATTTTCACAGACTGTACCTGTCTATCAAAAATAGGGCTTAAGGCCATGATTTGCGTGGCTTACAGCGACTCCAACAGGCCAATGCCCGACTATTCACAGCAATCATGGCAAAACACCTATCATTCACCTCGAGCCCTTTAAATACCTGTATTTAAAGAGGTTATTTCGGCATGTTGCGACAATCAGTCACAGGGTGACTTGTAGTTAATTTTTCGTCACCCGTCATAATCCCTTGAAGGCCGTAAAGTTCGCCTGCAAAATGCCGCGCCCCGCTGTCATTTCAGCGGGATCGTGCTGATCGGCCGCCCCAGTTGCGCCACTCGCGGTGCACTGGCCTTTTTACAAAAAGATCAAAAGCAAAAAGATCATGCAGGAGATTTGACGTGCACATTGGTGTTCCTCTCGAAACCCAGACCGGTGAAACGCGGGTGGCTGCCACCCCGGAAACCATCAAGAAGCTGATCGGCCAGGGCCATAAGGTCACTGTACAAAGCGGGGCCGGTCTTAAAGCCAGCGTCGTCGACAGTGCCTATGAAACAGCAGGCGCAACCATTGGTAGTGCCAATGATGCGTTCGGCGCCGAGCTGATCCTCAAGGTGGTGGCGCCCAGCGACAGCGAACTCACGCTGATCAAAAGTGGCACCGTGTTGGTGGGCATGCTCAATCCGTTCAGCAACGAAACCATTGCCAAGCTGGCCGGGCAGGGCATCACCGCCTTTGCCCTGGAAGCCGCGCCACGCACCTCGCGTGCCCAGAGCCTCGACGTGTTGTCCTCGCAAGCCAACATCGCCGGTTACAAGGCCGTGCTGCTCGCCGCTCATCACTACCCGCGCTTCATGCCGATGCTGATGACCGCCGCCGGCACCGTCAAAGCCGCTCGCGTGCTGATTCTCGGAGCCGGTGTTGCTGGCCTGCAGGCCATCGCTACGGCGAAACGTCTGGGTGCAGTGATCGAAGCGTCTGACGTACGCCCGGCCGTGAAAGAGCAGATCGAATCCCTCGGCGCCAAGTTTGTCGACGTGCCCTACGAAACCGACGAAGAGCGCGAATGCGCCGTCGGTGTCGGGGGTTACGCACGCCCGATGCCCACCAGTTGGATGCAACGCCAGGCTCTGGCCGTGCACGAGCGCGCCAAGCAAGCCGATATCGTCATCACCACTGCACTGATTCCCGGCCGTAAAGCGCCGACATTGTTGAGCGCCGAAACCGTCGCACAGATGAAACCCGGCTCGGTGGTCATCGATCTCGCTGCGGCCCAAGGTGGCAACTGCCCGCTGACCGTGGCAGATGAAACCGTGGTGGAAAACGGCGTGATCATTTGCGGCCCGACCAACCTTGCCGGCGCCGTCGCTGCCGACGCGTCAGCCTTGTACGCGCGCAACCTGCTGGACTTCCTGAAGCTGGTCTTCAACAAGGAAGGGCAGTTTGAACTCAACCTCGAAGACGACATCGTCGCCGCGTGCCTGATGTGCCGCGACGGCCAAGTCATCCGCAAAAACGCCTAAGCAGGGATTCAGACGATGGAAGAGCTTATCTCCCCCGGTATCTACAACCTGATCATCTTTGTGCTGGCGATTTATGTCGGTTACCACGTGGTCTGGAACGTTACCCCCGCGCTGCACACGCCGCTGATGGCGGTGACCAATGCAATCTCGGCAATCGTGATTGTCGGCGCCATGCTGGCTGCCGCCCTCACCGTGACGCCATTGGGCAAGACCATGGGCACGCTCGCCGTGGCCCTCGCAGCCGTTAACGTGTTCGGCGGCTTCCTGGTAACTCGTAGGATGCTTGAGATGTTCAAGAAGAAAGCGCCCAAAGCTGTGAAAGAAGAGGTGCAGAAGTAATGAGCATGAATCTGGTAACGACGCTCTACCTGATCGCGTCGATCTGTTTCATCCAAGCCCTCAAAGGCCTGTCGCACCCCACCACGTCGCGGCGCGGCAACCTGTTCGGCATGCTTGGCATGGCTCTGGCGGTGCTGACCACCGTGGGCCTCATCTATAAGCTGGGCGCTGAACTCGCCACTGCCGGTATCGGCTACGTCATTGTCGGCCTGCTGGTCGGCGGTACCGCGGTTCGATCATGGCCAAGCGCGTGGAGATGACCAAGATGCCGGAGTTGGTCGCCTTCATGCACAGCATGATCGGCCTCGCCGCCGTCTTTATCGCCATCGCCGCCGTGGTTGAGCCGCAATCGTTGGGCATCGTCAAACACCTGGGCGACGCAATCCCCGCCGGCAACCGCCTGGAACTGTTCCTCGGTGCGGCCATTGGTGCAATCACCTTCTCCGGTTCGGTGATCGCGTTCGGCAAACTGTCGGGCAAGTACAAGTTCCGCCTGTTCCAGGGCGCACCGGTACAGTTCGGCGGCCAGCACAAGATCAATCTGGTGCTCGGCCTGCTCACGCTGGGCCTGGGCCTGGCGTTTATGTTCACCGGCAACCTCACCGCCTTCGCGCTGATGCTGGCCCTGGCCTTCGTGCTGGGCGTGCTGATCATCATCCCGATCGGCGGCGCCGACATGCCAGTAGTGGTGTCGATGCTCAACAGCTACTCCGGCTGGGCGGCGGCGGGTATCGGCTTCTCGCTGAACAACTCGATGCTGATCATCGCCGGTTCGCTCGTAGGCTCCAGCGGCGCGATCCTGTCGTACATCATGTGCAAGGCGATGAATCGTTCCTTCTTTAATGTACTGCTCGGCGGTTTCGGCAATGCGCCGGATGCTGGCGCGGCGGCAGGCTCTAAAGAAGCACGCCCGGTCAAATCGGGTTCGGCTGATGACGCCACTTTCCTTCTGACCAACGCCGACACCGTGATTATTGTCCCGGGCTACGGCTTGGCAGTGGCACGCGCACAACACGCGCTGAAAGAGCTGACCGAGAAGCTGACCCATCGCGGCGTGACCGTGAAGTACGCGATCCACCCGGTGGCGGGCCGTATGCCCGGCCATATGAACGTCCTACTGGCCGAGGCAGAAGTGCCTTACGACCAAGTGTTCGAGATGGAAGACATCAACTCGGAATTCGGCCAGGCCGACGTAGTACTGGTGCTCGGCGCGAACGACGTGGTCAACCCGGCCGCCAAGAACGACCCGAACTCGCCAATTGCTGGCATGCCGATCCTCGAAGCGTTCAAGGCCAAGACCATCATCGTCAACAAGCGCTCGATGGCCAGTGGTTATGCCGGCCTGGATAACGAGCTGTTCTATCTGGACAAGACCATGATGGTCTTTGGTGATGCCAAGAAGGTCATCGAAGACATGGTCAAAGCCGTCGAGTAACACTGCTTCAGCGCAATACTCGAAACCCCGGCCTGCGATAGGCTGGGGTTTTTTATTACTCATGAAACCCGACCAAAGGCTCTAAATCACTACTCGGCATTCGACCATGGTAGCGGGCCGAAACTTTTTGAAATCACTACACTGCCCACCTTGCTTCCGTAGCCTGAGATAACAATTCATGTACCGTGATCGTATCCGCTTGCCTTCGTTGTTGAACAAGGTCATGAGCGCGGCAGACGCCGCCGCACTGATCGAGGACGGCATGACCGTCGGCATGAGCGGCTTCACCCGAGCCGGTGAAGCCAAGGCCGTGCCCCACGCCCTGGCCGAGCGCGCCAAGACGTCGCCGCTGAAAATCACCCTGATGACCGGTGCCAGCCTGGGTAATGACCTGGACAAGCAACTGACCGAAGCCGGTGTACTGTCGCGACGCATGCCGTTCCAGGTCGACAGCACCCTGCGCAAGGCAATCAATGCCGGCGAAGTCATGTTTATCGACCAGCACCTGTCGGAAACCGTCGAGCAGCTGCGCAACAACCAGCTCAAGCTGCCGGACATTGCGGTGATTGAGGCTGTGGCGATCACAGAGCTTGGGCATATTGTGCCCACCACCTCCGTGGGTAACTCGGCCAGCTTCGCGATTTTCGCCAAGCAGGTGATCATCGAGATCAACCTGGCGCACAACCCGAACCTGGAAGGGTTGCACGACATCTATATCCCGACCTACCGACCGACTCGCACGCCGATCCCACTGGTGAAGGTCGATGACCGCATCGGCAGCACCGCGATTCCCATCCCGCCGGAAAAGATCGTCGCCATTGTCATCACCAACCAGGCGGACTCGGCTTCTACGGTTACGCCTCCCGACAGCGACACCCAAGGGATCGCCAATCACTTGATCCACTTCCTCAAGCAGGAAGTGGAGGCCGGACGCATGACCAACAAGCTCGGCCCGCTGCAGGCCGGTATCGGGAACATCGCGAACGCGGTGATGTGCGGATTGATCGATTCGCCGTTCGAAGACCTGACCATGTATTCCGAAGTGCTGCAGGACTCGACCTTCGACCTGATCGACGCCGGCAAGCTGAGCTTTGCCTCGGGCAGCTCGATCACGCTGTCGGAGCGGCGCAACGCCGACGTGTTCGGCAACCTGGAGCACTACAAGGACAAGCTGGTGCTGCGCCCGCAGGAAATCTCCAACCACCCTGAAGTGGTGCGTCGACTGGGCATTATCGGGATCAACACTGCGCTGGAGTTCGACATCTACGGCAACGTCAACTCCACCCACGTCTGCGGCACCCGCATGATGAACGGCATCGGCGGCTCAGGCGATTTTGCACGTAACGCGCATCTGGCGATCTTCGTTACCAAATCAATTGCCAAGGGCGGCGCAATTTCAAGCGTGGTGCCGATGGTCAGCCATGTGGACCATACCGAGCATGATGTCGACATCCTTGTGACCGAAATCGGCCTCGCTGACTTGCGTGGCCTGGCGCCACGGGAGCGCGCCCGCGTGATCATCGACAACTGTGTACACCCCGCGTACCGCGATGCGCTGAACAGTTACTTCAACACAGCCTGTGCCATCGGCGGGCACACCCCACACATCCTGCGCGAAGCACTGAGTTGGCACATCAACCTGGAAGAAACCGGGCATATGCTCAAGGCTTGATTGATACAGATCCGAGCTGATGCAAACACAGTTTCATCAGCTCGGCGGTATCACCGCCACTTCCGTCAAAAACTGTACTGCTGTACCGGTCTTTTCCGACAGAAAAATCCTACCTCAACCCTCATAAATGCTTATTTCGCACCACTTCAGTGCGGACAGGTACAGTTGCCCCATTTCCGTACAGTACAGCACCCATAAACAGTTAACTGGCCCCTCACAATACAGGTGAACTGTATCTAGAGAGTCTTGCGCCGGAAGAGGATCATTGGCATCAGTTAAACCACTACCTAATCCCGCCATAAGCGGAAGGATGTCATCATGGAACGTACACTCAGTTCCGAACTGTTCTTCGAAGAGAAAGCTGTAAACTCCCAGGCTTCCATGCCTCTGCGCGTTCTTGCCAACCTGATGTTGTGGCAGCGCCGTATCTCCAGCCGCCACCAACTGGCTCGTCTGGATTCGCGTCTGCTGGCTGACGCCGGTATCAGCGAAGCTCAACGCTACGAAGAGCTCAGCAAGCCGTTCTGGCGCTAATTGGCGCTCGCTGGCCCTGACCCAACGGGTCCACTGCCAGCACTGATTTGTTAAGACAAAGCCCGCCCCGGGAGACCGGAGGCGGGCTTTGTTGTTTTCGAGGCGTGGATTTTCAACGCTGATTTCATCGAGACCGATACAGTTTAAAAAGTAAGCCATACAATAGGTACAGTCAGCCAGCCCACACAAAACCTACCCGAACTGACAAGCCCCGGCCTAATATCCAATCTAAAGCCACCTTTACTGCTCATCTACAGGAGTCACCCCATGCCCCGTCTTCGCCTGCTTAGTGCCGCCGCCCTGTTGGTCCTGGCTGCAAATGCCAACGCCACCAGCTTCATTGTGACCACCGATTCCATCGTCGGCGCACTGAAGGCCACGTCCGACGCCACCTCCGACGCCACTTCGTCCCTACGCGATAACAAGGTTGTGCGCGCCGCCCGTGACGACGCCGCCAGCTTTGTTGCCAGCGAAGGCGCCATCCGTGGTGTCAAGCTGGAAAGCGCCCTGGCACAGATCCGTCAACAAGCCCCACAACTAAACACCGCGTCTGACGCACAGTTGGCCCAAGCCATCCTGGCTATCTGATCGAGAGAAATGAAGGGAGCGCAAACCGCTCCCGGATGCCTCGGCGCTGGCTCTCGCCCGGGCATTGCGCTAGCCTTGGCGCTCGCTATCAGTCGTCGAGTCCCATGGCTTTTTCATACCGCCTGTTAATTGTCCCTGTCGTGTTTTTCGCCGGTTGGTCGCCACTGGCTTCGGCCTTTGACCTGACCATCCAGAGCACCGTCGCGAGCGCGTATGCCACCAGCAAGGTGACCTCCGCACCGTTCGACCGCAAAGTAGTAGTGGCCGCCCAGGATGACGCCGCCGCGTTCATCGCCACTGACGGCCAATGGCGGGGGGCGCGGCTGGAATCGGCATTGGATTACCTGCGCCGGACCCAACCAAAACTTCATGCAAGCGACCTTGAACTGGCGCAGGCAATTCTCGTCCAATAATCATCTTGTATTTCCATCTTTGTATTCGGAGTTATTCCATGCGTAGCCCGCTGATCGCCGCCACCCTAGGCTTGCTGTTGTTGGCCGACGTTGCACAGGCACAAACCCTGGTGGCCACCAGTAACATCATTGTTCGCGCCTCCGGCCGCACCATTGATTTCACTTCGGACACCACCACCTCCATCCGTGACTCCAAAGTCGTGCGCGAAGCCCACGATGACGCCGCCAGCTTCGTCGCCACCCACGGCGAAATCCGTGGCGCACAGTTGGAAGCCGCCTTCGACACCCTGCGCACCCGCCTGCCGGAAGCCCGCGACGCCAGCGACCAGACCCTCGCCGAAGCCATCCTCGCTCTGTGAGGCGCCTCGCTGCCTGGCTCCTGGCCGGGACTGTGCTGCTGTGTGCCAGCGCAGCCCAGGCCAGCCTGCAACTGCGGCTCAAAACAGGCGGCTTGAGCCCGGCAGAACAGCAGGCCAGCCAGGCATTGCTCGATGAGGCGATGCGCTCACTGCCGCCGCGCTTTATCGAGCAGCTGGACCGGCGCATTGATGTCGGCTGGACCGACAAGATGCCTGACAATGCTTATGGTCAGGCCTCGCTGGTGTCCGAGCTGGACCTCAACCGCAACCTGCTCGCCAGCCTGACCGATGGCAGCGCCGCCACCCAGAAAACCAATCGTCCCCACGGCACCGTGCGCCGGGAAATGCTTGCCACCGTGCTGCATGAACTGACCCATATCTATGACCGTGCACGCCTGTGGTCCCAGGACGAGCGCGCACTGATCCAGCGTTGCAGCCGCCAGAACAGCATCACCGGCCTGATCGGCCTGCCCGATCAATGCCGTGGCCAGAATGAACGCCGTTTCACCCTCAGCGATGACCCGCGCCTGCTTGACCTCGCCGGCTGGCCGCAGTACGTCGGTCGGCGCGGTGAGCGCGAGCAGCACAACCGCCAAATCGTGCGCAGCCCGGACATCTACGAAACCACCAGCCCGCTGGAATTCGTCGCGGTCAACATGGAGTATTTCCTCCTCGACCCAAGCTACGCCTGCCGGCGCCCGGCACTATTCCGCTATTACCAGCAACACTTCGGCTGGGCGCCGCCTGAACAGGACGCCTGCGCCAAGGCCTACCCGTTCCTCAATGCCGGTAACGACTTCGCCAAGACGCCGCTGGGCCATGTGGACCCGGAGCGGGTCTACGAGATCGACTACCTGCTCGCTGAAGCCAACCAGAATCTGGTCAGCCGCTGGGGCCACAGCATGTTGCGCCTGGTGATCTGCGCTCCGGGCCGCCCCCGTGGCCCGGATTGCCGTCTGGATCTGGACCAGCATCTGGTCTTGTCCTACCGCGCATTTGTCGGCGACGTACAACTGTCGAGTTGGGATGGGTTGGTGGGCAAGTACCCGTCACGGCTGTTCGTATTACCCCTGGCCCAAGTCATCGACGAATACACCAAGACCGAACTGCGCGGGCTGGCCTCCGTGCCATTGAAGCTGTCACGCCAAGAAATCAACGACACCGTCGAACACGCCGCAGAAATGCACTGGAGCTACGACGGCAGTTACTTCTTCCTGTCCAATAACTGCGCGGTCGAAAGCCTGAAGCTGTTACGCAGCGGCAGCGCCAACCCGCAATTGACTGGTCTTGACAACATCACCCCCAACGGCCTGCTGGAAGTGCTGCAAGCCCGTGGCCTGGCCGATACCAGCGTGCTGGACGACAAACGCGAAGCCCTGCGCCTGGGCTATCACTTCGACTCGTTCCGCGAGCGTTACCAGGCGATGTTCGACGTGCTGCGCAAACACCTGCCGATCAAACAGACCCAGGTTGAAGACTGGCTATCGTTGAGTGCCGCCGAACGCCGCCCCTGGTTCGACCAAGCCGATCTGCGCACCAGCGCCGCGTTGCTGCTGCTGGAGCAAGCCAGCTTTCGCAAGCAATTGATGCTGGCCCAGGATGAGGTCAAACAACGCTACCTCGGGGCGCGTGAGCTGAAAAACGGCGGCATGGAAAAAGCCAACGCCACACTGCAACAGATCCTCGCCAACAGTGGCTTCCTCAGTCGGCCAGCCGAATTGCTTGGTAGCGGCGGTTACGGCCTGCCACAACCGTCGGAAGCCAAGCGTCTGGAATCGGAAAGCGCCGAACGCCAGAAACAACTGCAGTCGCTGACCGGCGAGCTGGATAAAGAGGTGAGGGCGCTGCTGGACCCTTCCCGCGCCGCCGAGATCGCCGCGTGCGAGTCCAACCTCAAGCAGGTAGGCGAGCACCTGCGCAAACTGCACAAGGCAGCCGGCGGCCTTGAGCTGCCCTGACGTAGCCGAGATAAACCCAGTTCAAATGTGGGAGGGGGCTTACCCCCTCCCACATTTGACCTATGCACGTCTGAAGACCGCGCGTCTGCCCGCCATAACTGTTTGTCCAACGAAAGCTGGCTGAAAGCTTTCGCGTCTAGGATCGCCCCCACTGCCGGCAAAAGACCGGCTGTTTACAACAACAATGGTGATTCCCGATGTCCGCCCGTACCCGCCTGTTCGCCCCAACTCCCCCCGTACGCCTCGTGCCTTTCGTTCTGCGCTGACCCACCCCGGTTCGCCATTCCCTAGCCGCGCTACGCCTGGAGTATTCCTATGCTGACTTTCCTTGGCTTTGCCATGGTCATCACGTTCATGTTCCTGATCATGACCAAGCGCCTGTCCGCGCTGATCGCCTTGATCATTGTGCCGATCCTGTTCGCCCTGTTTGGTGGCTTTGCACCAGAGATCGGCCCGATGATGCTTGCCGGCATCACCAAGCTTGCGCCGACCGGCGTGATGCTGATGTTCGCCATTCTCTACTTCGCACTGATGATCGACTCCGGCCTGTTCGACCCGGCCGTGCGCAAGATCCTCAAGATGGTCAAAGGCGACCCGCTGAAGGTTTCAGTCGGCACCGCCGTACTGGCCTTGGTCGTGTCCCTGGACGGTGACGGCGCCACCACCTACATGATCTGCGTGGCCGCCATGCTGCCGCTGTACCAGCGCATTGGCATGAGCCCGCGGATCATGGCCGGCTTGATCATTCTCGCCGGTGGCGTGATGAACATGACCCCTTGGGGTGGCCCGACCGCCCGCGCCGCCAGTGCGCTGCACGTGGACCCTTCGGATATTTTCGTACCGATGATCCCGGCCATGGCCGCCGGCGTCGTCGCGATCCTGGTGATCGCCTACATGTACGGCAAGCGCGAGCGTGCGCGCCTCGGAGAACTGCACCTGCAAGGCGACGAGATCGACCACAGCGAAATCAGCGTGTCGCAATTCCCAGACGCGCGCCGTCCGAAGCTGATCTGGTTCAACGGCGCCCTGACCCTGGCCCTGATGTGCACACTGATCGCCGGCCTGCTGCCGTTGCCGGTGCTGTTCATGGTGGCGTTCAGTATCGCGATGATCGTCAACTACCCCTGCCTGCAACAGCAGAAAGACCGCGTCGCTGCCCATGCCGGCAGCGTTCTGGCGGTGGTGGGGTTGATCTTCGCTGCGGGTATCTTCACCGGCATCCTGTCGGGTACCGGCATGGTCGATGCCATGTCCAAGAGCCTGCTGGCGGTCATCCCTGACGCCATGGGCCCGTACCTGGCGGTGATCACGGCGCTGGTGAGCATGCCGTTTACCTTCTTCATGTCCAACGATGCGTTCTACTATGGCGTGCTGCCGGTGCTGGCCGAAGCCGCCAGCCACTACGGCATCACCGCCGTGGAGATGGCCCGCGCCTCCATCGTTGGCCAACCGGTGCACTTGCTCAGCCCGTTGGTACCGTCGACCTACTTGCTGGTGGCCCTGGCCGGTATCGAATTTGGCGATCACCAGCGCTTCACCCTGAAGTGGGCAGTGCTGGTGTGCCTGTGCATAATGTTCGCCGCATTGCTGATGGGGATTTTTCCGCTGTTCAGCACTCTATAATCGTACAACCCAACTGCGCCGGCCCTACGCCGGTGCGGTCTAACACACGCTCAAAGGAATACACATGGAATGGCTGACCAATCCGGAAATCTGGATTGCCTTCTTCACCCTGACGGCCCTGGAGATCGTCCTCGGCATCGATAACATCATCATGATTTCGATCCTGGTCAGCCGCATGCCCAAGCATATGCAGGCCCGCACCCGGATCTTCGGCCTGGCGCTGGCCATGGTCACGCGTATCCTGCTGCTGCTGTCGATCACCTGGGTCATGCAACTCACCGCCGACCTGTTCGTGGTGTTTGGCCAAGGCATTTCCGGACGCGACCTGATCCTGTTCTTCGGTGGTCTGTTCCTGCTGTGGAAAAGCTCCCAAGAGATGTACCACGCCCTGGAAGGTGAAGACGAATCCCACGACGAGCCGAAAGGCGCCGGTGGCAAGTTCATCTACACCATCATCCAGATCGCGATCATCGACATCGTGTTCTCCCTGGACTCGGTGATCACCGCTGTCGGCATGGTCTCCCATGTACCGGTCATGGTTGCCGCCATCGTGGTTGCCGTCCTGGTGATGATGCTGGCTGCTGGCACCATCAGCGAATTCATCGACAAGCACCCGTCGCTGAAAATGCTGGCGCTGTCGTTCCTGCTGGTGGTGGGTACCGTGCTGATCGCCGAATCCTTCGATGTGCACGTGCCAAAAGGCTACGTCTACTTCGCCATGGCGTTCTCGCTGGCAGTAGAAGCGGTGAACATCAAGATGCGCACCGCCATCGCGAAAAAGAAGAAACAGCAGGATCCCGTGAAACTGCGCAAGGACATCCCGGGTCAATAACCCGAGCCAGTCGAAAAAACGGGGCGCTTGCGTCCCGTTTTTTTTCATCCGCACAAAGCTGATTTCATGACAGTTTTGTTTCAATCCCCACTTTAGCTATGCGATGCTGGCGCAGAGCCCATTCGCCAACTACAGCTTAAGTACAAGACGTAGAGCGGCACGCGGCAATTTTCCTTCGCTCCTGTTGGAGCACACTTACACGGGGGGCCGAGCATGCTGACCTTGCTCAATCTGCTTTCCGCCGTGACCCTGCTTATCTGGGGCACGCACATCGTCCGTACCGGCATCCTGCGGGTCTACGGTTCCAATTTGCGTCAGGTCATTGGGCATAACATGTCCAAGCGCTGGCTTGCGTTTGTCGCCGGCATCTTGGTGACAGCCATGGTGCAGAGCAGCAACGCCACGGCCATGCTGGTGACCTCATTTGTCGGCCAGGGCCTGATGGGCCTGATGCCCGCCCTGGCGACCATGCTCGGCGCCGACGTCGGTACCGCGCTGATGGCGCGGGTACTGACCTTTGACTTGTCCTGGCTGTCGCCGCTGCTGATCTTCCTTGGCGTTATTTTCTTCCTGTCACGCAAACAGACGCGGGCAGGGCAGTTGGGGCGGGTCGGCATCGGCCTCGGGTTGATCATCCTTGCGCTGCAACTGATCGTCGAAGCCGCCGGGCCGATCACCCATGCTCAGGGCGTCAAAGTGATCTTCGCCTCGCTGACTGGCGACATCCTGCTCGACGCCCTGGTCGGCGCCTTGTTCGCGATGATTTCCTACTCCAGCTTGGCTGCCGTCCTACTGACGGCCACCCTGGCCGGTGCCGGTGTGATCGGCCTGCACGTGGCCATCGGCCTGGTGATCGGCGCCAACATCGGCAGTGGCGTGCTGGCCTTCCTCAGCACCAGCATGCAAAACGCCGCCGGGCGCCAGGTGGCCCTGGGCAGTCTGTTGTACAAACTGATCGGCCTGCTGCTGATCATTCCGGTGCTCGACCCCCTCGTGCGCTGGATGGACGGTTTGGACTACAGCACCCAAGGCATGGTCATCACCTTCCACCTGCTCTACAACGTCAGCCGCTGCCTGATCCTGCTACCGACCATCGGCCCAATGGCACGCCTGTGCGCGTGGTTGCTTCCCGAACGAGAAGAGTCCAACGGCAAGGCCAAGCCCCGTCATCTGGACCTCACGGCCCTCACCACACCCAGCCTGGCCTTGGCCAATGCCGCCCGCGAAACCCTGCGCCTGGGCGACCTGATCGACAACATGCTCACCTCCATGCAGGAAGTACTGCGCGGCAAGCAAACTGCCATTACCCAGGAGATGCGCAGCCTCAGTGATGACGTCGAAGCGCTCTACAGCGCGATCAAACTCTATCTGGCGCAAATGCCCCGTGAAGACCTCAGCGAGCAGGACAGCCGCCGTTGGGCCGAGATCATCGAGCTGTCGATCAACCTGAAGCTCGCCGGTGACCTGATCGAACGCATGCTGCGCAAAGTCCAGCAGCAGAAAACCTCCCAGCGGCGCCAGTTTTCTGAAGTCGGCCTGGAAGAACTCACCGGGCTCCACGGTCAGTTGATTGCCAACCTGCGCCTGGGCCTGTCGGTGTTCCTCAGCGCCGACCCGGAAAGCGCCCGCCAATTGCTGCGGGAAAAGCGCCGCTTTCGCGCCCAGGAACGTCGCCTGGCCCATGCCCACGTGAGTCGCCTGCAGCGCAAAATCGTACAGAGCCTGGAAACCAGTTCCCTGCATCTGGAGCTGATTGCCGACATGAAACGCCTCAACTCGTTGTTTTGCAGCAGTGCGTATGTAGTGTTGGAAACGTCCGACACCGGCGCGCTCTCGGCCGAAGATATTGCCGACATCACGCATTCGCCCTGAACGTACGATGGCCCGTGAAGTCAGTTAAAGCTGACCTCACTCGCCAGGAAGCCAGTTATGCGTCGCCTGTTATTCGCCTGCCTGCTCATGGGTTCTGCCCACGCCTTTGCCTTTGACCGCCTGCAAGTCGAGGGCTACACCTTGCCCAACGGCCTGCAATTGCTGCTCAAACCGGGTACCGAACGCGGGCACGTGGCGATCCGGCTGGTAGTCGGTGTAGGCCTGGACGACTTCGCCTGTGAGGAAAAGGAACTGCCGCACTTGCTCGAACACATGCTGTTCAGTGGCATCGACGGCGGCGGCGAAGGCGATCTCGAAGAGCGCATGCAGGCCCTGGGCGGTGAGTGGAATGCCTACACCAGCAATGCCGACACCACCTTCGTGATCGAGGCCCCCGCGCACAACCAGCGCAAGGTGCTCGACCTGTTGCTGGCGATCATCACCCGCACTGAACTGACCGACGCCAATATCGATGCGGCCAAAAAAGTCGTCGAACGCGAAGACGGTGGCCATTACTCGCACCTGCAACGCCTGCTGGATCGTCAAGACCTCGGCCACACGGCCAGCAATCAACTGGCCGTGGAGCTGGGCCTCAAATGCGCCGAGCGCGCCGAAGTCGAGCACCTGACCCGCGACCAGTTGCAGACACTGCGCAAAAACTGGTACGCCCCCAACAACATGACACTGATCGTCGTCGGCGAACTCGACAAACTGCTGCCGGCCTACCTGGAACGCACCTACGGCGAACTCGACCCGGTGGACCCCACCGAGCACAGGCCCCTGCCGGACATCCAGCACACCGCCCTCGGCCACCGCGACCTGATCCACGGCTGGGTGGGTAACGGCGCCAAGCTGCACTGGCTGTTCCCCGAACCGATGCTGGACGACCAGCACGATGAAACCTACGACCTGCTCAAGGATTACCTCGACTGGGCGCTGTACCGCCAACTGCGCCTCAAGCACGGTTTGTCCTACGGCCCCTGGAGCGAACGCGAAGTGCTCGGCGGCGTCGGTTTCCTCAGCCTGAATGCCGACCTTGAGCGGGAAAACCTCCTCGAAGCCGAACAGGTGCTGCACGACCTCACCGCGCAATTGCTCAAGGACGGTCTGGATCCGGCCACCTTCGCCCGCCTGCAACAAGCCGCCATCGCCCGGCAAGCCTGGGCCGTGCAGGGCAACAGCGCCTTGGCCGACTACTATTGGGCCGCCGCGGCGGACTATGACAAGGGTCGTTTCAGCGATCCAGCCAAACGCATCAAGGCCGTCAACCTGGATCAGGCCAACGCGGCCCTGCGCCAAGTGCTCAAGCAGCCAGGCTACTGGCGTATCGAAAAACCGCTGCTGAGCTACGACATGCTCAACTGGATTGGCGCCGGCGTGCTCGG
Source organism: Pseudomonas cyclaminis (assembly GCF_015163715.1). GTDB lineage: Bacteria > Pseudomonadota > Gammaproteobacteria > Pseudomonadales > Pseudomonadaceae > Aquipseudomonas > Aquipseudomonas cyclaminis. The sequence goes on along the minus strand of NZ_JADDUM010000074.1, from coordinate 32,557 downwards.
CCTGATCGCCATTGTGTTGATCGGCGTGCGGGTTTATCGCAAACGGATCACGTAATCGGACACCGGACACCAGGCTAAGACGTTATTCTGTCTGGGATTTTTTCCTACAAAGACTGCGAACCGCCGAATGCAAAACGTGACCCGTTTAATCACCCGCATCCTCGAACTGATGAAGCGCTACCCAGGGGTGATTGCACTCGGCGGCTTCATCTCGGGTGTGTGCAGCTTCATCTTGGTGGACCGCCAGCAGGGCATGGCCAGTTGGATCGCGGTCATCATGCTGGTGAGCTGGCTGTGGCTGATGTTGGAGAACAGCTTCACCCAGCTGTTTACCAAGGTGTTCAAGCGGGAAATTCCCGAACCGCTGCTGCGCTACGCCACCCAGATGATCCATCAGGAAAGTCTGTTCTTCGTGCTGCCGTTCTTTTTCGTCACTACGGCGTGGAACAGCGGCCAATCGGTGTTTACCGGCCTGCTCGGCGCGGCGGCACTGGTGTCGATCATCGACCCGCTGTACTACAAATGGCTGGCGCCCAAGCGCTCGCTGTTCCTGGCGCTGCACACCCTGACGCTGTTTGCCGCACTGCTCACCGCGCTGCCAATCATCCTGCACCTGACCACCGCCGAGAGTTACAAACTTGCCCTCGGCGTGGCCATGGCGTTGTCGATTCCAAGCCTGGCGGTGAGCATGCCGCTGCGCAGCCTCAAGGGTTGGGCGATGCTGCTGGGGGTGACCGCCGCGATTGGTTGCGCAGGTTGGTTCCTACGCAGTTGGGTACCACCGGCCACGCTGTGGATGACTGAAGTGGCCATCAGCACCCAGTTGCAAGACCGCACGCCAGGCGATGACCTCAAGGAAGTCACTGCCGCCCAACTGCGCAGCAGCGGGCTCTACGCCTACACCGCGATCAACGCGCCACGCGGGCTGAATGAGCGGATCTACCATGTGTGGAAATTCAACGGCAAAGAGGTCGACCGCATCGCCCTGGACATCCACGGCGGGCGCAAGGAAGGCTATCGCGCCTGGACCCACAAGCAGAACTTCCCGCCCGATGCGGTAGGACGCTGGCAGGTTCGGGTACTGACCGAAGATGGGCAGGTGATCGGCGTGCTGCGTTTCAAAGTGACTGACGCAGCACAAACGGACAACCCGAAGTAGGCGGTATCGTGCTATTACGTAGGAATTGTGGATAGCCAATACAAGCTTGGAGCTTATGACCAGTAGTCCCACGGCCGGCGCCGCCCACCTCGACACCTCCACCACCCCTCCGTTACTGCGGATTTCGGGGGACTGGACGCTGTCCCACTACGCTAACCTGAAGAAGCTGTCGGACAAACTCGACGGCCAATATGACGCCGGTGCCCGCATCGACCTCAATGGGCTCGGCGCCCTGGATACTGCCGGCGCCTCGCTGCTGGTGGAGCTACTGGGCCCAACCCGTATCGAGCAATCCGCCGAGCAGACCGATTGCAGCCTGTCCGCTGCCGACCGTGCCTTGCTCAAGACCGTCTACCGCTCCCTCAATGACTTTTGCGTACCGGAAAAAGCGCCGGAAGAGGCTGCCGGTATCCAAGTGCTGGCCCGCATCGGCCGGGCGGTGGATACCGTCTGGCAGGACAGCAAGCAACTGTTGGGCTTCGTTGGCCTGATCCTCGAAACCTTTGCCCGCGGCATTTTGCGCCCCAAGCGCTGGCGCCTGACGCCGATGGTTGCCCATCTCGAACAGGTCGGCCTCGATGCCGCACCCATCGTGGCGTTGCTGACCTTTCTGGTCGGTGCCGTGGTGGCGTTTCTTGGCGCCACGGTACTCAAAAGCTTCGGCGCGACGATTTTTACCGTGGACCTGGTGGCGTTCTCCTTCCTGCGCGAATTCGGCGTGTTGCTCACCGCGATCCTGATCGCCGGCCGCACCGCCAGTGCCTTCACCGCGCAGATCGGCTCGATGAAGGCCAACGAAGAAATCGACGCGATCCGTACTCTCGGCCTGGACCCGATGGAGCTGCTGGTATTGCCCCGCGTACTCGCGCTGCTGGTGGCGCTGCCAATGCTGACCTTTTTGGCGATGCTCTCGGGGATCGTCGGTGGCGGCGTGGTGTGTGCCGTGGCGCTGGATATTTCGCCGGCGATGTTCCTCTCGCTGCTGCAGTCGGACATTGGCGTGCAGCATTTCCTGGTGGGCATGGCGAAAGCGCCGATCTTCGCCTTCCTGATCGCGGCCATTGGCTGCCTTGAAGGGTTCAAGGTCAGCGGCAGTGCCGAATCGGTCGGCGCCCACACCACCTCCAGCGTGGTGCAATCGATCTTTGTGGTGATCGTGCTGGATGCGGTCGCCGCGCTGTTTTTCATGGAGATGGGCTGGTGAGTCGCTTACACCGTGCACCCGCTGAGGCGGTGATTGAGGTGCGGGGCCTGTGCAATCGGTTCGGCAGCCAGAGCGTGCACGAGAATCTCGACCTGGACTTGTACAAGGGCGAAATCCTCGCCGTGGTTGGCGGCTCCGGCAGCGGCAAGTCGGTGCTGTTGCGCAGCATCGTCGGCCTGCGCCGGCCCAGCGAAGGCCAAGTGCGAGTGTTCGGCAAGAACCTGCCGAGCCTGTCGGAGCATGAGCGTTCGCTGGTAGAGCGGCGCTTCGGCGTGCTGTTCCAGAAGGGCGCGCTGTTTTCTTCGCTGACCGTGACCGAGAACGTCGCGCTGCCGCTGATCGAGCACGCCGGCCTCAGCCGCCGCGACGCCGAGCACCTGGCGGCGGTCAAGCTGGCGCTGGCCGGGCTGCCGCTGTCGGCGGCCGACAAATACCCCGCGTCGCTGTCCGGCGGCATGATCAAACGCGCCGCGCTGGCCCGCGCCCTGGCGCTGGACCCGGACATCCTGTTCCTCGACGAACCCACCGCCGGCCTCGACCCGATTGGCGCAGCGCAATTCGACCAACTGATCCTGACCTTGCGTGATGCGCTTGGCCTGAGCGTGTTCCTGGTCACCCATGACCTGGACACGCTGTACACCATCACCGACCGCGTAGCGGTGCTGGCGCAGAAGAAAGTGCTGGTGGCGGACGCCATCGATATCGTCTCGGAAACGGACGACGCCTGGATTCACGAATACTTCCACGGCCCCCGGGGCCGCGCGGCATTGGATGCCGCTCAACCGCTCAACGAGGTATGACATGGAAACCCGAGCCCATCATGTGATGATCGGTCTGTTCAGCGTGATCGTGGTGGTCGGCGCGATGCTGTTTGGCCTGTGGCTGGCCAAATCCAGCGTCGACAGCGCCTTCCAGGATTACGAAGTGATCTTCAACGAAGCGGTCAGCGGCCTGTCCCAGGGCAGCTCGGTGCAATACAGCGGGATCAAGGTGGGCGACGTGATCAGCCTGAGCCTGGACCCCAACGACCCGCGCCGCGTACTTGCGCGTATCCGCTTGGCCGGGCAGACGCCGATCAAGGAAGACACCCAGGCCAAACTTGCGCTGACCGGCATCACCGGTACGTCGATCATCCAGCTCAGCGGCGGCACACCCCAAAGTGCGGTGCTCAAGGGCAAGGACGGCAACCTGCCGCAGATTATCGCCTCGCCATCGCCCATCGCTCGGTTGCTGAATAACAGCAATGACTTGATGACCGGTATCAACCTGCTGCTGCACAACGCCAACAACATGTTCTCCTCGGAGAACGTCGACCGTTTGAGCAAAACCCTGGACAACCTGCAGCAAACCACCGGCGCCATTGCCGACCAGCGCGGCGACATCAAGGTGGTGATGCAACAACTGATGCAGGTGAGCAAACAGGCCAGCGCCGCGCTGGAACAGACCACCGTGCTGATGCGCAATGCCAATGGCTTGCTCAATGATCAAGGCAAGCAAGCCTTCGGCAGTGCCGAACAGGCGATGAAATCCCTGGAGCAAAGCACCGCCACCATCAATACCTTGCTGACCAACAACAAGGACTCGGTGAACAGCGGCATGCAGGGCCTCAACGAACTGGCGCCGGCCGTGCGCGAACTGCGCGAAACCCTCGGTTCGCTGCGCGCCATCTCCCGCCGCCTCGAAGCCAATCCCAGCGGTTACCTGCTGGGCAGTGACAAGAACAAGGAGTTCACGCCATGAAGCGTGCTTATCAAATGATCGCGCCTGTGGCGCTGGCACTGGTGAGCGCCTGCTCGATCCTGCCCAAGGCCGACCCGTCGGACGTGTACCGCCTGGCCTCGGCCCAGGCGACGACCCAAGGCACGCCGGTGAACTGGTCGCTACGGCTGAGCAAACCACAAACCAGCGAGTTCCTCGACAGCCCGCGCATCGCCGTGGTGCCCAATGGCGACCTGATCAGCAGCTATGCCAACTCGCGCTGGAGCGACCCCGCGCCGGTGCTGTTGCGTAATCGCCTGCTGGACGGCTTCCAGCGCGATGGCCGGGTGACGCTGTTGAGCACCGACGACACCAATCTGCAGGCCGACTACGAGCTGGGCGGGCAGTTGCAGGCGTTTCAGAGCGAGTACCGGGGCAGCGCGGTGGAGGTGGTGATCCGCCTCGACGCACGCCTGGTGCGGGGGAGTGATCAGCGGATCATTGCCAGCCGGCGCTTTGAAGTGCACCAGGCGGTGACCGACACCAAAGTACCGGCGGTGGTGGCAGGGTTTGGGTTGGCGGGAGATCAGTTGAATAAGCAGGTGGTGGACTGGGTGGTGCAGCAGGGTGTTGCGAAACGCTGAGGGCCTCATCGGGGGCAAGCCCCCTCCCACATTTTGAATGTATTCACAGATCAACATGTGGGAGGGGGCTTGCCCCCGATAGCAATCTAAACCTTAACCAAAGAACCAGTAGCACACCGCAATCGCCGCCACTACACCGGCGAACTCCGCCAGTAGTGCACAGCCCACCGCATGCCGCGCCCGCTGGATGCCCACCGAACCGAAGTACACCGCCAACACATAAAAGGTGGTTTCCGTACTGCCCTGGATAGTCGCCGCCACCAGTGCCGGGAAACTGTCCACGCCCTGGGTTTGCATCGTCTCGATCAGCATCGCCCGTGCGGCGCTGCCGGAGAACGGCTTGACCATCGCGGTCGGCAACGCATCGACGAAGCGCGTGTCCATACCGGTCCACGCCACCACATGGCGAATGCCTTCCAGGCCGAACTCCAGGGCCCCCGAAGCACGCAGCACGCCAACGGCACAGAGCATCGCGACCAAGTAAGGCAGCAGGTTCCTGGCCACGTCGAAGCCTTCTTTGGCGCCTTCGACAAACGCTTCGTACACCTTTACCTTGCGCAGCGCACCTATCATCAGGAACAGCATGATCAGGCCAAACAACGTGAGGTTGCCGAGGATCGACGACAAACCGGCCAGCGCGGTGGCGGACAGGGTTGCCAGTAACGCCATAAAGCCACCCAGCACCAGCGCACCCGGAATCAGGTAAGCCAGCACCACCGGGTCCCACAGCCGCAGGCGCTGCATCACCGCCACCGAAAGCAGGCCCACCAAGGTGGAAGCGCTGGTGGCCAACAGGATCGGCAGGAATACCAGTGTCGGGTCGGCAGCGCCTTGCTGGGCGCGGTACATAAAGATGGTCACCGGCAGCAGCGTCAGCGACGAGGCGTTAAGCACCAGGAAGAGGATCTGCGCATTACTCGCCGTGTTGGGGATGGGGTTGAGTTCCTGCAACGCCTTCATGGCCTTCAGGCCGATAGGCGTCGCGGCGTTGTCCAGGCCCAGGCCGTTGGCGGCGAAGTTGAGCGTGATCAGGCCGATGGCCGGGTGGCCGGCGGGCACTTCCGGCATCAGGCGGCGAAACAGCGGGCCAAGGGCCTTGGCCAGCCAGTCGACGATCCCGGCCTTCTCGGCAATGCGCAAGAAGCCCAGCCACAGCGTCAGGGTGCCGAACAGCAGCACCATCACTTCCACCGACAGTTTGGCCATGGCGAAAATGCTTTCCACCATCGCCGCAAAAATCCCGGCGTTACCGCCCACCAGCCATTGCGCCAGTGCTGACACCATCGCCACGACGAAAAAGCCAAGCCACAGGCCATTGAGCATCAGTTAAATCCCCCGAAAGATGGGGCGAATGATAGCGGGGCTGGCAGAAACGACAAACCCCGGATTTACCGGGGTTTGTCTTAGAGCCGTGGAGCGATCAGCCGCGAGTGGCTTGGGCCGTCGGCAGGGCTTGCTTGGTGCGCCAGTGCGGCAGCGAATTCCAGTAGCGCTCGCCCTTGGCGTCGTCGTACATGCCTTCCCAACGGGAGATGACCAATACCGCCAGCGCGTTACCGATCACGTTGAGGGCAGTACGCGCCATGTCCATGATGCGGTCCACACCGGCGATGAACGCCAGGCCTTCCAGCGGAATACCGACGCTGCCCAAGGTGGCCAGCAGTACCACGAATGACACGCCCGGTACGCCGGCGATGCCTTTGGAGGTGACCATCAGGGTCAACACCAGCATCAGTTGCTGGCCGATCGACAGGTCGATGCCGTACAGCTGGGCGATAAAGATTGCCGCGATGCTCTGGTACAGGGTCGAACCGTCGAGGTTGAACGAGTAACCGGTCGGCACCACAAAACTGCAGATTGCCTTCGGCGCGCCGTAGCTTTCCATCTTCTCGATCACACGCGGCAGCACGGTTTCGGAACTGGCGGTGGAGTAGGCCAGCACCAGCTCATCCTTAAAGATGCGGATCAACTTGAGGATCGAGAAGCCAAACAGGCGGGCAATCAGGCCCAGTACGGCGAAGGCGAAGAACAGGATGGCGACGTAAACCAGGATCACCAGCTTGGCCAGCGGCAGCAGGGAGGCGAAGCCGAAGTTGGCCACCGTCACCGCGATCAGCGCGAATACGCCGATTGGCGCGTACTTCATGATCATGTGGGTGACTTTGAACATGCTCTCGGACACGCCCTGGAACATGGTCACCAGTGGCTCGCGCAGCTCAGGCTTGAGACTCGACAAGCCCAGCCCGAACAGCACCGAGAAGAAGATGATCGGCAGCATCTCGCCACGGGCAACAGCGGCGAAGATGTTCGACGGAATCAGGTTGAGGATGGTTTCGATGAACGCATGCTCATGCTGCACTTCGGCGGCGGTCGCCTGGTACTTGGAGATATCCACCGTACCCAGGGTGCTCATGTCGATGCCCGCGCCCGGGTGAAACAGGTTGGCGAGCAACAGGCCGACCACGATGGCGATGGTGGTGACGACTTCGAAGTAAAGGATGGTTTTGACGCCGATGCGACCGAGCTTTTTCGCGTCACCGACACCGGCAATGCCGACGATCAGCGAGGAAATCACAATCGGGATCACGATCATCTTGATCAGGCGGATAAAGATATCGCCCGCTGGCTGCAATACGTTGCTGATCCACCAGGCCTTTTCAGCACTGAAATGGTTGAGCACTGCACCGATTGCAATCCCCAGCACCAAACCGATGAGGATCTGCCAGGCGAGGCTTAGCTTTGCCTTCTTCATGTCATTACCCTTACTTCAAGTGAACTTAAGGCAAATGCGCCAGCTGGACCGCTCGAAAGCGAAAAAGTGTGTGCATCTGCCTCCATGAAAGGTCACCGCAGCGTGGCCGAAATGGCTTACTGGCAGGCGAAAAAAGGCGCAACTATTCCGATGCAAGGGAGCGACGTCTAATGCCGTAAACGCCTACCCTATGCCGAATCGGCATGACTTTTTTTCATAATAACTGTCCGAACGGTCAGTTCAAATGCGACATTTTGTCAGGTGAATATGCCGTGAACCGGCCAATTCAGGCTCGCGCAGAGATTCTGCACGTGTTTGGTGCATTGGCAGGAATGCCTGGGAATCCGGTGGGATTACGTCAGAATTGTCCTATAGACCCCACAAAACTTTCTCGATAGATGGTCGTCTCGACATACCAAGTAATGGTTGGAAACAAGCAAAAAGAAAATTAGCGGCTATGGGTGGCATAAAAGGCAGGGATGAACGCTATAAGCCCGCCGCAAGTTCAGCAAGCTTTGAGCTTGTGAACCTGCGCCGCAGCTTTTCGCCTGACCCGGCCCTTGCGCAGGCACTCCCTGTACCCGTAGGTCACGCCGATCTCATTTGATCAGAGCAACCCGGCCCCTTGGTCATGCACCGCCCCTGGGGAGCGGTACAAACAGAAAGAAGCGTGCTTGCTTCTTTCTATGGACGCTGGCCCCGTTGACGACAAACGCGTCAGACGGCACCTAGTACCAATTCGGATCTTTCTTCAACTGCTCCATCAGCAACTTCTGCATGCCTTCATCCGGCTTACCGATAAAGCGGTAGTCGGCGTGCCGCGTTGGAGATTTGTCTGCCGGCAGACCGGCGGGGACTTCAACCAACATGGCGTAGGCATCTTCCTTGTCGAGGCTGAAGGCGACGATCAAGCGCTTGCTCTTGCAGGTCTCTGCGGTTTCGCACAGCGGCCCGACCAAGTACTTGTCACCATCCTCTTCCACGGCATTCATCTGCTCCGCCGTGCCCGACAGGTTCATCACCCATTCCGGCAGGCGCTCTTCTTTTTTCACCACGTCTTGCCAAGTCTCGCGGTACTGCGGGTCCGCGGTCAGCAATTGGTTGGCTCGGGATTGGCCGTCATTGGCGGCCATCGCCAGGCCGCTGCCGCCCAAGAGCAGGGCGGCAGCAATGGCTTTAAAGCACAGAGTGGTCATATTCAGCCTCGGCCGCGACGACCAAAGAAGAACGAAGCGATGAACATCACCAGGAAGACTACGAACAGGATCTTGGCGATCCCCGTGGCGGTGCCCGCAATACCACCGAAGCCCAGAACTGCAGCCACAATGGCGATGATCAGAAATGTGATTGCCCAACTCAACATGGTGATTCTCCTTACGCTTCGATAGAGGTAACAGCGGTGATGCCGTACGGACGTTCAACACAAACGACCGCATTTGTTGCCTAGAACACCCAACGCTCTTGGGCTGGCAGCTCGCCCAGGGTCGAATCCTGGTCAGCCACTCTCAATTGGGGTGCGGTTACATCAGCAGCGCTACCGACGGTACGGCTGCCAATGGAACTGAAATGGGTCTGGGTCATTACCGGACGTTCGAACTGCGGGGCTTGTTGCTGACTCTGCTGCCAATGCTGCATCTGCTGGCCGGCAATCAGCGTGACCATCACGGCCAAGCTGGCAAACATGCCTTGCTGCAAGCGCAGCGGCGATACACGCATTTGGCTGAGGGTTTGGCGAGTCATGCTGATGTTCTCCCGCATTCTGATTATTCGTTGGGAGAGGTATTGCAGAGCGCATGCCAGCTTTTTATCAAAATAAAAACCAATAAAATCAGTAGGTTATGCAATAAGCGTTTGGCTCGGATGCAGCATCCTGCACGATACCCTCCGAAGGGCCGTGCGAAATGCACGATGGCCAGCGGTCGGATCAAAGGATCGAAATCGACGGTGAGGTTGCCGAAGTGGCAAGACGGTATGAAAACGCCACCAGGCGGGGCTGTGATAGGAAGAGATGCAGATACCTGCACGGCAATGCGTTTTATCAATCAGAATAAACCATGCAACTTGCCCGATTATTCCGGGACTAAACACCATCATTCATAGTTAAGGAGCGCGGGACAGATGGAATCAGCCAAGGAACTTCAAGGCCGCATTCTTTTAGTGGATGACGAGTCCGCGATCCTCCGCACCTTCCGTTATTGCCTGGAAGATGAAGGCTACACCGTCGCCACCGCCAACAGCGCCGCCCAGGCAGATGCCCTGATGCAACGTCAGGTGTTCGACCTGTGCTTCCTGGACCTGCGCCTGGGCGAAGACAACGGCTTGGACGTGCTGGCCCAAATGCGCATCCAGGCGCCGTGGATGCGCGTGGTGATTGTCACCGCTCATTCCGCTGTCGATACCGCCGTGGACGCGATCCAGGCCGGTGCCGCTGATTACCTGGTCAAGCCTTGCAGCCCCGATCAACTGCGCCTCGCTACGGCTAAGCAGTTGGAAGTGCGCCAGCTCTCTGCGCGCCTGGAGGCATTGGAAGGCGCGGTGCGCCAGCCCAAGGACGGCCTCGACTCCCATAGCCCATCGATGATGGTAGTGCTCGAAACCGCACGCCAGGTGGCCGGGACCGACGCCAACATCCTCATCCTCGGCGAGTCCGGCACCGGTAAAGGCGAACTGGCTCGCGCCATTCACGGCTGGAGCAAGCGCGCAAAGAAATCCTGCGTGACCATCAACTGCCCGTCGTTGACTGCCGAGTTGATGGAAAGCGAGCTGTTCGGCCATAGCCGTGGCGCCTTCACCGGCGCCAGTGAGAGCACCCTGGGCCGAGTCAACCAGGCTGACGGCGGCACGCTGTTTCTTGATGAGATCGGCGATTTTCCCCTCACGTTGCAACCCAAGTTGCTCCGTTTCATTCAGGACAAGGAATACGAGCGCGTGGGCGACCCGGTGACCCGTCGCGCCGACGTGCGCATCCTCGCCGCCACCAACCTGAACCTGGAAGACATGGTGCGCGACGGGCGCTTCCGTGAAGACTTGCTGTACCGCCTCAACGTCATCACCCTGCATCTGCCACCGCTGCGTGAGCGCAGTGAAGACATCCTGACGCTGGCCGACCGCTTCCTGGCGCGCTTCGTCAAGGAATACGCCCGCCCGGCGCGCGGCTTCAGTGATCAAGCGCGTGAAGCCCTGCTCAACTATCGCTGGCCCGGCAACATCCGTGAACTGCGTAACGTGGTGGAACGCGCGAGCATCATCTGCCCGCAGGAAAAGGTCGAGATCGTCCACCTCGGCATGGCCGAGCAACCGACCAACAACGCCCCGCGTATCGGTGCGGCATTGAGCCTGGACGAGCTGGAGAAAGCCCATATCGGCGCCGTTCTGGCCACCAGCGACACCCTGGACCAGGCGGCACGTACCCTCGGCATCGACGCGTCGACCCTGTACCGCAAACGCAAACAGTACAACCTGTGAGCTGCACCCTATGAAGCTAGCGATGAAGCTGCGCACTCGGCTGTTCCTGAGCATCTCAGCGCTGATCACCGTCGCCTTGCTGGGCCTGATCCTGGGCCTGGTCAGCGTGATGCAGATGGCCAAGACCCAGGAATCGCTGATCCGCAGCAACTTCGTCACCCTGGACCTGGGGCTTAAACTGCGCCAGAGCCTGGGCGACCAGTTGATCATGATGCTGGAGCAGCGCCCCGACCCCGAGGCGTTGCAAGCCTCCAAAAAGCGTTACTTCGACTTGCTGGACGAAGGGATCGCCCACGAGCAGCGCGATGGCCGTGGCAACGGTTTCAGCCAGGCGCGCCTCCAGTACCAGGACTTGCTTGAGGCATTCGATCAATCCCAGCAAGCCTCGCCGCCGCCAGACAGCAAGCAAAGACTGACCGAAACTTTCAATGTGCTGCGCAACGGGCTGATTGCAGAACATAAACAAGCCCTGGAAAACATCAGCGCCAGCGAGCACAAATCCCGCGAGCGGGCCTTGTTGATCGCGGGTTTGCTGGGGTTGGTGGGGCTTGCGGTACTGATCATCGGCTTTGTCACGGCCCACGGTATCGCCCGGCGGTTTGGCGGACCGATTGAAGCGCTGGCCAAAGCGGCGGACAAGATCGGTCAAGGCGATTTCGAAGTGACGCTGCCGATCTCTTCAGCGGCAGAAATGAACTTGCTGACCCGCCGCTTCGGTCTCATGGCCGAAGCGGTGCGCCAGCATCAAGCGACCAACGTCGATGAACTGCTGGCCGGCCAGCAGCGCCTGCAAGCCGTGCTCGACAGCATCGACGATGGCCTGCTGATGATTGACCGCCAAGGCCGCCTGGAGCACCTCAACCCCGTCGCGCAGCGCCAGTTGGGCTGGGACGAGGAACGCCTCGGCCAAGGCCTTGGCGAGGCGCTGATACGCCCGGAGCTGGACGAGCAGCTACAACTGGTGCTGCGCGGAGGCAACCTGGAGCGGGCGCCGGACGATCTGGAGGTGGAAGTCGAGGGCGAACTGCGTCTGCTGACCTACAGCCTCACACCGGTCAGCCATACCGAAGGGCATATTCTCGGCGCCGTGATGGTGCTGCACGACGTCACCGAACAGCGCGCCTTCGAACGGGTACGCAGCGAATTCGTCCTGCGCGCCTCCCATGAACTGCGCACGCCGGTGACCGGCATGCACATGGCATTCGGCCTGTTCCGCGAACGTGCGAAATTTCCGGCGGAGTCCCGCGAAGCGGACCTGCTGGATACGGTCAATGAAGAAATGCAGCGCCTGATGCAGTTGATCAACGACTTGCTCAACTTTTCGCGTTACCAGAACGGCTTGCAGAAACTCACCCTGGGGCCGTGCGACGTGACCGATCTGCTCGAACATGCTCGTGCACGCTTTGTGGAGCCCGCCAACGCGCAGCGGATCGAGTTGCTGGTAGAAGTCCAATCCGGCCTGCCGCGCCTGTATGCCGACCAAGCGCAACTGGAGCGCGTGCTCGACAACCTGCTGGGCAATGCCTTGCGTCACACCGCCGACGGCGGGCAGATTCATCTGCAGGCGCGGCGCCATGGCGAGCGGGTCATCATCAGTGTCGAAGACAACGGCGAAGGCATCGCCTATGGCCAGCAGGGGCGCATTTTCGAACCCTTCGTCCAGGTGGGCCGCAAGAAAGGCGGCGCCGGCCTGGGGCTCGCGCTGTGCAAGGAGATCGTGCAATTGCACGGCGGCCGCATGGGCGTGTATTCGCGGCCGGGGCAGGGTACGCAGTTCTACATGGCGTTACCGCTTTAAAACTTAGCGCCGGTTGAGGACACGCAGGATGGCGGCACTCTCGGCATCCGGCTCGCCAACGAACAGGGAAGGCCGGAAACGCATCTGGAACGCCGCGATTACATGGCGCGTGGCGACATCCAGCTCACCGGTCTGGGGCGTCGGGTAACCGAGCAGCGCCAACTCTTCCTGAAACCAGGCAATGCTCGGCAGTTCAGCAGCATATTGCACCTGCAAACGCGCAACGGCCTGGGCATCCGGCCACACACCAAGACCTTCATCGGCCAGACGCTTCCAGGGGAACAACGGACCCGGATCCAGTTTGCGCAACGGTGCTATATCGCTGTGACCGATGATGTTCTTGGGATCGATGCCATTGCGCTTGCTGATGTCCTTGAGCAACACCACCAGCGATTTCACCTGGGCCTCGGAATACGGGTACCACAGGCGGCCAGTGGGCGTGTCCTTATAGCCAGGGTTTACAATTTCGATCCCAATGGAGCTGGAGTTGAGCCAGGTACGCCCCATCCACTCGCTTTCTCCTGCGTGCCAGGCGCGCTGGCTTTCATCTACCAGCTTGTAGATGGTAGCGGAGGCGTCGTCGCCGATCAGGTAATGCGCGCTGACCTCGCCATGGGTCAGCAGGGCCAGGGATCGCTCAAGATTGGTGGAGGTGTAGTGGACGACCACGAACTGCACACGGTTGTCGTGGTTCGCCGAAGGGTGGCTGGTGTCCAGGCGGGGACCGCTGGCGCAGCCGGCGAGCAGGAGAAACACAAAGGCGAAGTACAGGGATTTCATGGCGGTAGACGGTACGCTGAAGACGATAATGCAACAGTGTAACGTACCGTCCGTGGTCAGACGGTCAAATTACAAAATGGAACATCTTTTACGCCGCCTGCACCTGATTACGCCCCGCCGCCTTGGCTCGATACAACGCCTCATCTGCACGCTTGAGCGCCAGATCACTGCGCTCACCCGGCTGCAATTGCGCCACCCCCATGGATACCGTGATGGTCACCGGCTCGCCTTTGAAGTGGAACGGGCACGCCTCAATGGCGGCACGCAGCACTTCACCCACGCCCAAGGCGTCCGACAGGGATGAGTTGGGCATCAGCAACACAAACTCCTCACCGCCAAACCGCGCGATAAAGTCGTTGGGCCGCAGGCGCTTGCGCAGCACATTGGCGATGATCTTCAACACCTTGTCACCGGCCAGGTGGCCGTAGCCATCGTTGATACGCTTGAAGTGATCAAGGTCCAACATCGCCAGCGACAGGCTATTGCCATGCTGGTGCCAGGCATTGACCTCCTGATCGAGGCGTTCGCTCCAGGCGGCGCGGTTGGGCAAGCCGGTGAGCGGATCGATCAGGGCTTTCTGGCGCTGCACCTCCAGGTGCTCACGATAGCCCTGGGCTTCCTGCTCCATATTGGCAACCCGCTCGGCCAGCCCTTTCAAGCGCGCCGTGACTTCCTGCTCACGCTGGTCACGCTGCTGCTGGTGCTCGTCCATGGTGCCGAGCAAACCTTCAAGATGGCTTTCCAGCACCTGCTTGAGGCTGTCCAGGTCCGCTGCTTCCTGCACGCTGCTTTGCAGGCCGTCGACCTGTTCGCGAATCTGCGTGTCCAGCTCCCTGGCGGCGGAGTGGCTGTCGGCATGGCCGTCACTGGCCACTTGCAGATGGCCCTGGAAGGCCTCGAGACGCTCGTTAAGCTGTTTAAGGTAGGCCTCGAACTCGTGCTGGCCGCTGTCGGTGATCGCCAGCATCAACACCGCCAGATCGTCGAGGATCGGCAGCAGTTCGTACCAGTTCAAACCGTGGGCCAGACGCTCGCGCATGGCTTCGGCTTGTGGCTGATGGCGCTCGGGCAGGGACAGCTCTTCCAGCAGGCCGAGCAGGGTGTCTTCAATATGCTTGGCCACAGAGCTGTAGGACGGCTCGGGGGAGTCCGGCAGGGAATAGGGACCGTCCGACTGCAGCTCATCGGGGTCCAACTCTTCAGCCTCCAGTACAGGCGGGAGCGAGAGACTGCCGATAACGGTCTCATCTGGCGTCTCGACTGCAACCGATGGCGTCTCGATAAAGGCGGCGAGAGCGCTTTCGGCAGAGGATTCTTCCACCTGTCGCGCAGTCTCCTGATTCGCTGGCACTTGGGCGACAGGCGCAGCCTCTTCGGTCCTCTGCGCAGGCGCCTCATACACGAACGTTTCACTGGCAGCCTTGGCAGGCTCGGGTTGTGCCGCCACCGTTTCCTGAGCCGCAGGTGCAAAGGCCCGCAAGGCTTGCGTCAGTTCCTGGGATTGTTCGGGCTCCTGAGGCTCAGCGCAGGGCTTGGGTACAACGGGCGGCGGGGATGGGCTGGCAACAGGCTCGCTGGCTAGCGCTTCGCTCGCGGCTTCCTTGGCACCAAACAAACGCTGCAACAAACCTGGCCCAGGACGCGTGGTTTCACCGTCCGGCTCCAGGTTATTCAGGGCCTGCCCTTGCAAGCCGCTCAACTCGCTGAGCAACAGAGGAATCTCACGGGCCTGGCTGACGCGGCTGTCCAACTGCTTGGCAAAGGTCTTCAGCGGACGTGCCACCTCACGGGGCAGCGGCAACTTTTGCAATTGCGTGACCAGTGACGTCAGCGCGGTGCTGATCTGATCGACACGGGTTTCGCGGCGTTGCTCAGATTCGAGCACGGCCTTTTCCAGGCGCGGTAGCAAGGCGGCGAGGGCGGCGTCCATGTCGTCGGTGCGCACCACATCGCGCATTTCCTTCATGCATTGGTCAACGGCGCGGTCGGTACCCTCCGCCGCCAGCGTGCTGCGCACCAGCCCACGGCGCAGCAGGTCGAGACGGGCAGCCCAACGCCGTTCGAGCTTTTCTTGTTGCTCGATGCTTAACAGGTATTTTTCTTTCCAGCGCTGGGCGTCGTCGCTCATGCAAGGGGTCCGCTGGTGCCTGGGCTCAATGCGGGTAATGCATCAGCCGTGAGCGAACCCGGCAGACGAATCTCTACCGCGACCGGCAGGTGATCGGAAATGGGCTGAGCCAGCACCTGCACACGTTCCAGTGTAAGGCTCGGGCTGAGCAGGATATGGTCAAGACAGCGCTGCGGGCGCCAGCTGGGAAACGTGGCCTCGACTTGCGGCGCCAGCAGCCCGAGGTCGCGCAACGGGGAATTCTGCAGCAGGTCGTTGGCGTGAGTGTTCATATCCCCCATCAGTACCTGGTGCTTGTATTTGCCTATCAACTCGCGCACGTAAGCCAACTGCAGGTTGCGCGTACGCCCGCCAAGTGCCAGGTGCATCATCACCACCACCAAGGCTTCAGGCCCTTCGCCGAAACGCACGAGGATCGCCCCACGCCCCTTGGGGCCCGGCAACGGATGATCTTCGATGGCGGTTGGTTTCAAGCGGCTGAGCACCCCATTGCTGTGCTGCGCCAGGCGCCCGAGGTTGCGATTGAGTTGCTGATACCAGTAGGGGAAAGCCCCAAGGTGGGCCAGATGCTCCACCTGATTGATGTAGCCCGAGCGAATGCTGCCGCCGTCGGCTTCCTGCAAGGCGACCAGGTCGAAATCATTCAACAGGTCGCCGATCTTCTGCAGGTTACCGGCCCGCCCGTTGTGGGGCAGCAAGTGCTGCCAGCCACGGGTGAGGTAGTGCCGGTACTTCTCGGTACTGTTACCAACCTGGATATTGAAACTGAGCAGGCGCAGGCGATTGTCTGCCGGCAAGCCTGTCGATTCCAGATGATGTTCATTGACCTGCGGATCATGCAGGCCAACGACACGTTCGGTGGTACCCCAGCGGCGCATGGGAAGCCCCTTACTTCGCTGCGCGCTCTTTGGCGATCAGCTGGTCGGCAACGTTGAGGGTATTTTCAGGACCGCCAGTGGTGCCCAGGTCGAAACGGTACTTGCCGTTGACGATCATGGTCGGTACGCCTTGCACGCCGTACTTCTGCGCCAGTTCCTTGGCCTGCTTGATCTGGCCCTGGATGGCGAACGAGTTGAAGGTGGCCAGGAACTTGTCCTTGTCGACACCTTGGGTCGCAACGAAGTCAGCCATTTCGTCTGGCTTGGTCAGGCGCTTGCCTTCTTTCTGGATCGCATTGAATACCGCGTTATGGACCTTGTGCTCCACACCCATGGCTTCGAGGGTCAGGAACAGTTGGCCGTGGGCATCCCATGGGCCGCCGAACATGGCCGGGATGCGCTTGAAGTTCACGTCTTTAGGCAGCTTCTCAACCCATGGGTTGATGACCGGCTCAAACGCGTAGCAATGCGGGCAGCCATACCAGAACAGCTCTACCACTTCGACTTTGCCCGGCACCGAGACAGGCACTGGGTTGGTCAATTCAACGTAGGTTTTACCGGCTTCAAGCGGCACGTCGGCAGCTTGCGCGGTCATGCCGAAGAGGCTGGCAGTGACGAGAGCGGCGCTGAGGATCAGATTACGCATGCTTTACTCCTGGACAAATAAAGTCGCCTCACGCGACCTTTAGGTGTGACAGGTCTACGCGGGCATGAGTTCGTTAGTGTAACGGCACCGGCCACAAAAAAGGGCGGCCTGGGCCACCCTTTTTATGCTTGCATCGCGGGATTAATCGAGTGTTAACGTTGCAGGCGCTTAGTGCAGGCCCTGGATGTAACTGGAGAGGGCTGCGATGTCTTCGTCGCTCAGCTTGCGGGCAATGGTGCGCATGATCATTGCGTCGCCATCGTTGGCCCGGCCACCTTCTTCCTTGCGGAAATCCGTCAGTTGCTTGGCGATGTATTGAGCGTGCTGGCCACTCAAGTGAGGAAACGCCGCAGCCTCAATACCTGCGCCATTCGGCGAATGGCAGCCGGTGCAGGCTGGGAGGCCGTCTTGCAGATTGCCGCCGCGGAACAGCTTCTCGCCGCGGGCTACCAATTTAGGATCGGCAGCTCCCACGCTGCCTTTCTGCTTGGCAAAATACGCCGCGATGTCTGCCAGGTCCTGATCGCTGGAGTTCGCCAGCAGGCCGGTCATTTCCAGCACCGTGCGCTTGCCGCTCTTGATATCCTGCATCTGCTTGGTCAGGTAGCGTTCACCCTGGCCCGCCAGTTTGGGAAAGTTCGGCGCCGGACTGTTGCCATCCGGGCCGTGGCAAGCACCACATACGGCGGCTTTCGCTTGACCGGCAGCGGCATCACCTTTAAGGGGGCCCTCTGCAGCGACGGCAGCGCCAGTGATGCCCATGGTCAACAGCAGACTCACGATCAGTTTGTTCATCAGCTAATCCAACTACGGCTAAGGGTTTAAGAGTTATCTACCGGGTTTACTCACCGTCAACTCAATGACGGCCTGGTAATCCTCAGTACTGCAGTCCATGCACAAACCACGCGGCGGCATTGCCTTGAAACCCTGGGTCACGTGCTGCATCAGCGTAGCCACGCAAACTCGGTTGTACAGCGCTTCCGGTTCCTGTGTAGCCTGAGCGCCTTAAAGCGGGATCAGGGCACCAAAAGCGAGCAACCATCAGGTCATACATCGACCTTTTCAGGGTTTGAGAGCGTTTTGCGTTCTAATGCGCAATAAAGGTCTTTCGCTCCCGTGTACTTCATCCTTCGCTGGGACAAAGCACACACAAAATCTGCGGCATTATATACTGGCGCTACTGAAACGGAAACGACACCGCTTGCCGCACCCTTTCTCGGCACCGCCCACATCGGAAATCTCATGCAACTCAAGAATCCCATCCTCGGCCTGTGCCAACAGTCCACCTTCATGCTCAGCGCCGCCAAAGTGGACCAATGCCCCGATGACGAGGGCTTTGAAGTCGCCTTTGCCGGCCGTTCCAACGCCGGCAAGTCCAGCGCGCTGAACACCCTGACCCACGCCAGCCTCGCGCGCACCTCGAAAACCCCGGGTCGCACGCAACTGCTCAATTTCTTCAAGCTAGACGATGATCGGCGTCTGGTCGACCTGCCGGGCTACGGTTATGCAAAAGTACCTATCCCGCTGAAGCTGCACTGGCAGCGTCACCTGGAGGCTTACCTGGGTGGCCGGGAGAGTTTGAAGGGGTTGATTCTGATGATGGACATCCGTCATCCAATGACCGATTTCGACCTGCTAATGCTCGACTGGGCCGTCGCCAGCGGCATGCCGATGCATATCCTGCTGACCAAGGCCGACAAGCTGACCTACGGCGCCGCCAAGAACACGCTGCTCAAAGTGCAGTCAGAAATCCGCAAGGGTTGGGGCGATGCGATCACCATCCAGCTGTTCTCGGCGCCTAAGCGCATGGGCCTGGAAGACGCGTACACCGTGCTGGCCGGCTGGATGGAATTGGCGGACAAGGGCGCGGAAATCGCGGAGTAACTCTCGCGATTCACTTTCTTGGGGGCAAAAAAAACCCCGGACTTCGTATGGGGAGGGGAAGTTCGGGGTTCAAGTACTGGACCGCTAGGGCGGGGTCCAGATATCTGCCAACACTTAACACAACATAGGAGCATTGAAGGGCTTCACCACCCATTCAGTAACTCTGAGTAGCACTTCACGGGTTAAGTTCCGGCAGGATCAAAAAACTATTGGAAATAACCCACGGCGACTTCTGAACTAAAGCACTCTGCCACCACGCTCGGTGGTGGCAAATGCCCGAGATCAGTGGGCTTCGTCCCAGTTATCGCCCACGCCCACGTCGACAACCAAGGGCACATCCAACTGTGCTGCCGCGCTCATGTGTTCGCGAATCTTCTCGCTGACTTGCGCGACCAGATCCTCTCGCACCTCCAGCACCAATTCGTCGTGTACCTGCAGGATCACCTTGGCATCCAGGCCCGAGTCGGTCAGCCAGTTGTCCACCAGCACCATGGCTTTTTTGATGATGTCCGCTGCGGTGCCCTGCATCGGCGCGTTGATCGCCGTGCGTTCTGCGGCCGCGCGCTCCTGAGGCTTATTGGAGTTGATATCCGGCAGATACAGCCGGCGACCGAAGAAGGTCTCTACATAACCCTGGTCGGCAGCCTGGGCGCGGGTGCGCTCCATGTATTCGCGAACTCCAGGGTAGCGGGCAAAGTACACGTCGATATAGGCCTTGGCTGTCTTGGTATCGACGCCGATGTCCTTGCCGAGTTTTTGCGCGCCCATGCCGTAGATCAGGCCAAAGTTGATCGCCTTGGCGCTGCGCCGCTGATTGGACGTGACCTCGGCCAATTCAACCTTAAACACCTCGGCCGCCGTGGCGGTGTGCACGTCCAGATCGTTGCGGAACGCATTCATCAACCCCTCGTCCCTGGACAAGTGCGCCATGATCCGCAGTTCGATCTGCGAATAGTCCGCCGCCAGCAGTTTGTAGCCCTGTGGCGCCACGAATGCCTGACGAATGCGCCGCCCTTCGGCGGTACGCACGGGGATGTTCTGCAGGTTCGGGTCACTGGAAGACAAGCGCCCGGTTGCCGCCACGGCCTGATGATAAGAGGTGTGGACCCGCCCGGTGCGCGGGTTGATCTGCTCCGGCAGGCGATCGGTGTAAGTGCTTTTCAGCTTGCTCATGCTGCGGTACTGCATCAGCACCTTGGGCAGCGGGTAATCATCTTCGGCCAGCTTGGCCAGCACTTCTTCGGCAGTAGACGCCTGCCCCTTGCCCGTCTTCTTCAGTACCGGCAGGCCCAGCTTTTCATAGAGAATCGCCCCGAGCTGCTTGGGCGAGCCCAGGTTGAATTCCTCACCGGCGATCTCGAATGCCTGGCGCTCCAGCTCTACCATCTTGTTGCCCAACTCGATGCTCTGAACGCCAAGCAACTGGGCATCCACCAAGGCGCCCTGGCGTTCGATACGCGCCAGCACCGGCACCAGAGGTATCTCGATGTCCGTCAGCACACTGGCCAGGCTCGGGATAGCAGCCAGTTGCGCGTGCAGCGCCTGGTGCAACCGCAAGGTCACATCCGCATCTTCGGCCGCATAGGGGCCGGCTTGCTCAAGCGCGATCTGGTCAAACGTCAGCTGCTTGGCGCCTTTGCCGGCGATGTCCTGGAAGCTGACGGTGTCGTAGTCCAGGTACTTCTTGGCCAGGCTGTCCATATCATGGCGCGTCGCGGTGGAGTTCAACACGTAGGACTCAAGCATTGTGTCGAAGGCGATGCCGCGCACAGTGATGCCATTTGCCGGGACGCCGCCGATGGCGCAGTTGGCCAGGATGTTCATGTCGAACTTGGCGTGCTGGCCGACCTTGAGCTTGGCCGGATCTTCCAGCAAAGGCTTCAATGCCAGCAGTACGGCGTCACGATCAAGCTGTTGCGGCGCGCCAATATAGGAGTGAGTCAGCGGAATATAGGCTGCCTCATGAAGCTGCACGGCGAAGGAGACGCCAACCAACTGCGCCTGCTGGGCGTCGATTCCGGTGGTTTCGGTGTCAAAAGCGAACAACTTCGCGTCGTTGAGCTTCTTCAGCCACAGATCGAACGTGGCTTGGTCGAGAATCGTGGTGTAGGACGCTTCTACTGGTGCAGCGGGCTCAGCGGCTTCCTCAACAACAGGCGCCACCTTCAGCTCAATTCGCTTGGCATCGCGCTGAATCTCATCAATCCAGCTCTTGAACTCCAGCAGCGTGTACAGCTCCAGCAGCTTCTCGCGGTCCGGCTCAATCAGGTGCAAATCTTCCAGGCCTACGTCCAACGGCACATCGATCTTGATCGTCGCCAACTGGTAAGAAAGGAACGCCATCTCCCGGTGCTCTTCAAGCTTGGCCGGCAGCGTCTTGGCGCCGCGGATCGGCAGGGTGGGCACAATGTCCAACTGCTCATAAAGCTCTTTGAGGCCGCCATTCACGCCCACCAGCAAGCCGGAGGCGGTCTTGGGACCAATGCCCGGAACGCCCGGGATGTTGTCGGATGAATCGCCCATCAACGCCAGATAGTCGATGATCTGCTCCGGAGCGACGCCAAATTTCTCCTTTACGCCGTCCACGTCCATGGCGCTACCGGTCATGGTGTTGACCAAGGTAATGTGCCCGTCGACCAACTGCGCCATGTCCTTGTCGCCGGTGGAGATCACCACCGGACGATCAGCGGCCGCGCTGCTGCGGGCCAGGGTGCCGATCACGTCATCGGCCTCGACGCCTTCGACACACAGCAACGGAAAGCCCAGGGCGATCACACTCTGGTGCAGGGGCTCGATCTGCACGCGCATGTCATCAGGCATGCTAGGGCGGTTGGCCTTGTATTCGGCGTACATGTCATCGCGAAAAGTCCCACCCTTGGCGTCGAACACCACGGCGAACGGGCTGTCCGGGTACTGCTTGCGCAGGCTTTTGAGCATGTTCAACACGCCCTTGACCGCACCGGTCGGCAGGCCTTTGGAGGTGGTCAGCGGTGGCAGCGCGTGGAAGGCGCGGTACAGGTAAGAAGAACCGTCCACCAGGACGAGGGGCGCTTGGCTCATGAGCAGGATCAACCTTTTCGGCGGGTCAGGCGCTAGAATAGCCGGACCAATGAAAACAAAGGGACAAGGTTATCATGCGTACATTCAATCGCCTGCTGTTCACTGGCTTGATTGCACTCGCTCCGATGGCTGCCTTGGCGGCAGACGATGCGCCTTCGGGCGATCCAGAAGTGACCATTCGCACGGAAGGCGACAAAACCATCCAGGAATACCGCCAAAATGGTTTCCTGTACGCCATCAAGGTCACCCCGAAGGGGGCTCCACCGTATTTCCTGGTGCGTGCGGACGGAACCGACGCGAACTTCATCCGCTCTGACCAGCCGGATATGCTGATCCCGTCATGGAAGATCTTCGAATGGAAATGATTTCTTAACTTCAATTGGCGCCGCACCCTGCGCGCCCGTACTGGCAGTTTTAACCATGTCTGTGTTCACCCCCCTGGCTCGGCCCGAGCTGGAAACCTTTCTCGCCCCTTACGGGCTCGGCCGCCTGCTTGACTTCCAGGGGATCGCCGCTGGTAGCGAAAACACCAATTTCTTTATCAGCCTGGAACAGGGCGAGTTCGTGCTGACCCTGGTTGAGCGCGGCCCTGTGGCCGAGATGCCGTTCTTCATCGAACTGCTCGACGTGCTCCACGACGCCGACCTGCCCGTACCTTACGCCCTGCGCACCACCGACGGCCTGGCGTTGCGCGAACTCAAAGGCAAACCGGCGCTGCTGCAACCGCGGCTGGCCGGCAAGCACATCAAGGACGCCAACGCCCAGCATTGCGCCCAAGTGGGGGAGTTGCTTGGCCACCTGCACCTGGCGACCCAAGGCGAGAAGGTGCTGGAGCGCAAGACTGATCGCGGCCTGGACTGGATGCTCAGCGAAGGCGCGCAGTTGATCTCGTACCTGAATGACGCACAGCAGCGCCTGCTGCAAGATGCATTGGATGAGATCGCGGCGCACAAAGCGCACATCCTCGCCCTGCCACGCGCCAACGTCCACGCCGACTTATTCCGTGATAACGCGATGTTCGAAGGCACGCACCTGACGGGCCTGATCGACTTCTACAACGCCTGCTCGGGCCCGATGCTCTACGACGTGGCCATCGCCCTGAATGACTGGTGTTCGGATGCCGATGGCGTAATCGACGGGCAACGCGCTCGTGCTTTGTTGGGCGCTTACGCTGGACTGCGGCCGTTTACCGCGAAGGAAGCCGAGTTGTGGCCGACGATGTTGCGCGTAGCGTGCGTGCGGTTCTGGCTGTCACGCCTGATTGCCGCAGAGTCGTTTGCCGGGCAGGACGTATTGATACACGATCCCGCCGAGTTCGAGCACAGGTTGGTGCAACGCCAGCAGGTCACAATCCAACTGCCGTTCGCGCTCTAAAAATGTAGGAGGGGGCAAGCCCCCTCCTACATTTGATCTGCGCTGTGGGTTACAGCGATTCCAGGCACCCGGCCAAATCATTCCCCAGCTTATCCAGCACCTGCTCATAACCCTGTGCCGTCGCCGGTGTGTACCCGCCCAACGCATCCAATTCCGCCAGCTTCACCGGCAGCCCGGCCACCAGCGTCTCGGCGAGGCGCGGGCGCAACGGCGGCTCGCTGAACACACACGTCTTGCCCACTTCCTGCAATCGCGTGCGCATTGCTGCCACATGCTGGGCGCCTGGCTGCACTTCGGCCGCGACGCTGAATACACCCGCGTGCTTCAAGCCGTAAGCTTCTTCGAAGTAATCAAAGGCTTCATGGAACACGAAATAAGGCTTGTCAGCGATGCTCGCCATACGCTTTTTCAGTCGGGCATCCAACGCATCCAATCGACCCTCAAAAGCTCGCGCATTGCTCTGATAACGCTCGGCATTCTCCGGATCGGCTGCGCTCAGGTCCGCCGCCATGCGCGCCGCGATCACCCGTGCATTCACCGTGGACAACCACAAGTGCGCATCCAGGCTGCCTGGGCGGTGATCGTGATCATGTTCGTCGGCATCGTCGGCGTGGGAATGGCTATCTTCGGCGAAACGACGCAATTTCATTCCCGGAAGGTCTTGCACCGCTACCGTGGTCGCTGTGCGACCTTTCAGCACACGAGGCAGAAAACTCTCCATATCCGGCCCGATCCAGTACAGCAGATCCACCGACTGCACACGCCGTACGTCGGATGGGCGCAACGCGAAGTTATGCGGCGATGCACCGGGCGGCAACAGCACCTCCGGAACGGCCACACCGTCCTGCACAGCCGTGGCAATCAGCTGCAGTGGCTTGATGCTCGTGAGTACCCGGACCTCGGCCTGAACTGGGCCTGCGATAAACAAACTGGTGATAAAAACGACAAAAACGGGAAAAAGTCGGGACACGATGACCACTCAATGGCGTAGGAACGGGTAACATAATAACGTCTCTATCAAATGTCTGTCGCCGCTCATGCCTAAAACACCGCTTGCCAGCCGTCCCCACGACCACTCTCACTGCGTGCACACCGCGCTGTCGGAAGCCGACACTCTCTGTGCGCAGAAGGGTCTGCGCCTTACCGCCTTGCGTCGCCGGGTGCTGGAACTGGTGTGGCAGAGCCATAAGCCGCTGGGCGCCTATGACATCCTGGGCGTGCTCAGCGAGCAGGACGGCCGCCGCGCCGCGCCGCCCACCGTGTACCGCGCCCTGGATTTCCTGCTGGAAAACGGCCTGGTGCACCGCATCGCCTCCCTCAACGCCTTTGTCGGCTGCAACCATCCGGAACACGCGCATCAGGGCCAGTTCCTGATCTGCCGCGAGTGCCACGCCGCCATCGAACTTGAACAAAAAAGCATCAGTGACGCGATTATCAAAAGCTCCGCGACGTCGGTTTCAAGGTCGAAGGGCAAACGGTCGAAGTGGTCGGCCTGTGCTCGGGCTGCCAGGGGGCTTGATGAGCAACGCGTTAATCCGCCTGGAGCAGGTTGGGGTCACGTTTGCCGGGCAAAATGTGCTGGATAACATCGCACTGAGCGTGGAGCCGGGGCAGATCGTTACCCTGATCGGCCCGAATGGCGCTGGCAAGACCACCTTGGTGCGTGCCGTGCTGGGCCTGCTCAAGCCCGACACCGGCAGCGTGTGGCGCAAGCCCAAGCTGCGGGTCGGCTACATGCCGCAGAAACTGCACGTCGATCCAACCTTGCCGCTCTCCGTGCTGCGCTTCCTGCGCCTGGTGCCCGGCGTAGATCGTGTGCGTGCCCAAGCTGCACTCAAGGAAGTCGGTGCCGAACAGGTGATCGACAGCCCCGTGCAAAGCATCTCCGGCGGCGAAATGCAGCGCGTGCTGCTGGCCCGCGCCCTGTTGCGCGAGCCCGAGCTGCTGGTGCTGGACGAGCCCGTACAGGGCGTCGATGTCGCCGGACAAGCCGAGCTGTACAGCCTGATCACCCGTCTGCGCGACCGCCACGGCTGCGGCGTGCTGATGGTCTCCCACGATTTGCACCTGGTGATGAGCACCACCGATCAAGTGGTCTGCCTTAACCGTCACGTGTGCTGCTCCGGCCACCCGGAGCAAGTCAGCGGCGACCCGGCGTTCGTCGAACTGTTCGGCAAGAATGCCCAGAGCCTGGCGATCTACCACCACCATCACGACCACGCCCATGACCTGCATGGCGCGGTGGTTGACGATCCGGCCACCCCTCACACCCACCTCCCTCCCCATAAGCATGGAGATAACTGCAAGCATGGCTGATTTTCTGCTTTACGCCCTGCTGGCAGGCTTGGCTCTGGCGCTGGTGGCGGGCCCACTGGGCTCGTTCGTGGTCTGGCGGCGCATGGCGTACTTTGGCGACACTTTGTCCCACGCCGCATTGCTGGGCGTGGCCATGGGCTTCTTGCTGGATGTGAGCCCGACCATCGCCGTGACCGTAGGCTGCCTGCTGCTGGCGGTACTGCTGGTGACCCTGCAACAGCGCCAGCCACTGGCCTCGGACACCCTGCTGGGTATCCTGGCGCCGAGCACGCTGTCCCTGGGCCTGGTGGTGCTGAGTTTCATGCATGAAGTGCGCATCGACCTGATGGCCTATCTGTTCGGCGATCTACTGGCGATCAGCCCCACCGATCTTGCCTGGATCCTCGGCGGCAGTGCCGCGTGCTGGTGCTGCTGGTTGCCCTGTGGCGCCCACTGCTGGCAATCACGGTGCACGAAGAACTGGCCAGGGTCGAAGGCCTGCCCGTATCGGGCTTGCGCATGGCCCTGATGCTGTTGATCGCCGTGGTGATCGCTGTCGCGATGAAGATTGTCGGCGTATTGTTGATCACGTCGCTGCTGATCATTCCCGCTGCCGCCGCCCAACGCCACGCCCGCTCACCCGAGCAGATGGCAATTGGCGCCAGCCTGCTGGGGATGCTGGCAGTGTGCGGGGGCCTGGCGTTGTCCTGGTTCAAGGACACGCCGGCTGGGCCGTCGATTGTGGTCGCGGCGGCCGCCCTGTTTCTGCTGAGTTTTGTCCTGCCCCGTCGAGGGGTGTAGACTTGCTCGCTTTTTGCGCAAATAGAGAGTCGCAGGAATGAAGCTGTTCACCTCCCGTTATCTGCTCCTTGCCGCATTTTCCCTGCTGCTGGGCGCCTGTCAAAGCACACCGCCCGCCGCCCCCGAGGCCACGGACCCGCGTGCTGCGGCCATCGCGCAGCTGGAGCAAAACCTCGCCAGCAGCGAGCTTGCCACCGCCGAAGACCAGTTGGCCGCGTTGCAGGCCCAATCGCCCAACGACCCGACGCTGGAGCCTTACCAGCGCCAATTGGCCGAAGCCTACCTGCAGCGCAGCCAGATCGTGCTGCAAAAAGGTGACGTCAATGCCGCCGCCACCGCCCTGAGCCGCGCCCGTGCGCTGATGCCCAAGGCACCGGCCCTGACCGGCGGCGTCAACAGCGCCATCACCCACGCCCGCAAGGTCGAGCTGGATAAAGCCGAAGAGGCCCTCAAAGCCGCCGAAGCCAAACCCGCCGCCAAGGTCATCGACCCGGCAGCACCCAGCACCACGGTAGCCTTGAACCTCACCAATATCGAAGAACTGCGCCATCAGTTGGACGCAATCGCCACCGACGTGGTGAATTACCAGTGTGACGTGAGCATCCAGGCGCCGCGCACCGAAGATTACCCGTGGTTGGCCACGTTGCTGACCAAACGGGTGAAGCGCATTGATTCGGCGTATGAACTGAAGATTCACCGGCAGATTCTGAAGAACATTCCGGCGCAGGTGGTTTTGATTCCGCGCAAGGCGCAATAAAGCATCGGGGGCAAGCCCCCTCCCACAATTGAACTGTGAATACATTCAAATGTGGGAGGGGGCTTGCCCCCGATAGCAATCTAACAACCAACCAAAAACTTAAGCCGGAATCGCCTTGGCCTTAGCCTCCCGATCCCAAACCCGATGCTGAGCAATCGCGGCAAAAAACGCCTTGAACGCTTTCGCATCCGAGCCGACGATCAGTCCCGCATCCGCTTCAAGCTTGAGCTGGTCCAACAACGGTTTCACCTCACTGGCAACCGCAATCGCCTTCAAATGCTTGTACGCCTCCAGCAGGTAGTGCAACGCCACGCCATCCCCGCTCAACGCCTTGACCGAGTCTTTGCCGCCCGGGACGAACACCGCATCGAACGCCACCGATGGCAAACCCTCCATGGATGCATCCACCGCAACCTGCTTGCCATCCGCCGTGGTCACCGGTGCCGACGTCGGCCCCAGCACCTTGGCATGCGCGCCTTCAGCTTCCAGCGCCTTCTTCAACGCATCAATCGCCGCACCATCAACTCCGTTGGCAGCCAGGATCGCCACCTTGCGCGTCTTGATATCACCCGACAGCAAGTTGGCCTGACTCAACGCAGGAGAGCGCGCCAACGACGACTCGCGCTGCGGCACAGTGCCTTTTTTCGGCGCCGGCAAACCCAGGTTCTGCGCCACACGCTGAGCCAGTTCCAAGTCAATATTGGCCAGAATCTCGTTAACCTGCCGCGCACGAATGAACTCACGCTCTACCTTGCCCAGCTCAAAGCTGTAGGCGGCGATGATGTGCTCCTGCTCGTGCTTGCTCATGCTGTGGAAAAACAGGCGCGCCTGGGAGAAATGATCACCGAACGACTCGCTGCGCTCACGCACTTTATGGGCATCGATGCGCTCGTGATACGACTCAAAACCGCCGTCCTGGGCCGCAGGCGGGGTTTCTTTCGGCCAGCCGCCATCAATCGAATTCGGCTCGTAGGCAGCACGCCCTTTATCAACCGTGATGCGGTGCATGGCATCACGCTGGCCGTTGTGAAACGGCGTCACCGGCCGGTTAATGGGCAGCTCGTGAAAGTTCGGGCCACCGAGTCGACTGATCTGCGTATCGGTGTAGGAAAACAGACGGCCTTGCAGCAACGGATCGTTGGAAAAGTCGATCCCCGGCACGATATGGCCTGGACAGAACGCAACCTGCTCGACCTCGGCAAAGAAGTTATCCGGGTTGCGGTTGAGCACCATCTTGCCCAGTGGCGTAATCGGCACCAGCTCTTCGGGAATCAGCTTGGTGGGGTCAAGGATGTCAAAGTCGAAGGCATGTTCCTTGTCTTCCGGAATCACCTGAACACCCAGTTCCCACTCGGGATAGTCGCCGCCTTCAATGGATTCCCACAGGTCGCGGCGGTGGTAGTCGGTGTCTTTACCGGCAAGCTTTTGTGCTTCGTCCCACACCAGGGAGCAGGTGCCGACCGTAGGGCGCCAGTGGAACTTGACGAAATTGGACTCACCCTTCGCATTGATAAAGCGAAAGGTGTGTACGCCGAAGCCCTGCATGCTCCGTAGGCTTTTTGGAATCGCACGGTCGGACATGGCCCAGATCACCATGTGCGCCGACTCCGGCTGCAGCGAGACGAAATCCCAAAAGGTATCGTGGGCCGAGCCGCCGGTGGGAATCTCGTTGTGCGGCTCAGGTTTGACCGCGTGCACGAAGTCCGGAAACTTGATCGCGTCCTGAATGAAGAACACTGGCATGTTGTTGCCCACCAGGTCGAAGTTGCCTTCATCAGTAAAGAACTTCACAGCAAAACCGCGCACATCACGCACCGTATCGCCGGAACCTCGCGGACCTTGCACGGTGGAAAAACGTACGAATACCGGGGTTTTATGCCCTGGGTCGCGTAGGAAACCGGCTTTAGTCAGCGCCGAATGGTTCTCGTAGGATTGGAAATAGCCATGGGCGCCTGTGCCGCGAGCATGCACGATGCGCTCAGGGATACGCTCATGGGCAAAGTGCGTGATCTTTTCACGCATGATGAAGTCTTCCAGCAGCGAAGGCCCGCGGGCGCCGACCTTCAAGCTGTTCTGGTTGTCGGAAATCTTCACGCCCTGGTTGGTGCGCAAGGCTTGGCCAGTGGCGTCTGAGCGAAACTGTTCCAGGCTTTGCAATTTGGCGTTGGTGTTACCACGGTCAAGGGTATCAGTGCCCGCAAGTTCACTCTTCGGCGGGGTGGCTGGCTTCTTGGTACTCATCAGTCAAAACTCCTTATTCAAAGTGGCCAGAGCGGTCCCCGGCTCGTTTGAGCAAAACCCCAGGCACGGCACCTGGGAAATCGAGTTGCTTAAGTAGTGACTGACGGGGTTTTGGGCCGTTCCTTTTTTATGACCTTTGATCGCGTTATTGCCAAATCACAGGTTGAATGCGAAATAAATGCTAAGAAACACTAGATGGACAGGCTAAAATGCGCGCCCGGCTAACCGCTGATCCCTTTTCAATGCGCCCCACAAGGTTCGCTACGTGATCGAGTTTCAAAACGTCCATAAAACCTACCGCGTCGCCGGTAAGGATATTCCCGCACTGCACCCCACCAGCCTGCGCGTCGAGAACGGCCAGGTGTTTGGCCTGATCGGCCACTCGGGTGCGGGTAAAAGTACATTGCTGCGCCTGATCAACCGCCTGGAAGAGCCCAGTGGCGGCCAGATCACGGTGGACGGCGAAGAAGTCACCGCGCTCGACGCCAACGGCCTGCGCCGTTTCCGTCAGCAGGTCGGGATGATCTTCCAGCACTTCAACCTCCTGGCATCCAAGACTGTCGCTGATAACGTGGCACTGCCGCTGACCCTGGCCGGCGAACTGTCGCGCAAGGACATCGACCTGCGCGTGGCTGAACTGCTCGCCCGCGTCGGCCTGTCGGACCACGCCAAGAAGTACCCGGCGCAGCTGTCCGGTGGCCAGAAGCAGCGCGTCGGCATCGCACGCGCCCTGGCGACCAAGCCAAAGATCCTGCTGTGCGACGAGGCCACCAGCGCCCTCGACCCGCAAACCACAGCGTCGGTCCTGCAACTGCTGGCCGAGATCAACCGCGAGTTGAAACTGACCATCGTGCTGATCACCCATGAAATGGACGTGATCCGCCGCGTGTGCGACCAGGTAGCCGTGATGGACGCCGGCGTGATCGTCGAGCAAGGCTCGGTGGCCGACGTGTTCCTGCACCCCAAGCACCCGACCACCAAGCGCTTTGTACAAGAAGCCGAGCAGGTCGACGAAGGCGAGCAGCGTGATGACTTCGCCCACGTACCGGGCCGCATCGTGCGCCTGACGTTCCAGGGCGACGCAACCTACGCGCCGCTGCTGGGCACCGTCGCCCGCGAGACCGGGGTGGACTACAGCATCCTCGCCGGCCGTATCGACCGCATCAAAGACATCCCCTATGGGCAACTGACCCTCGCGGTCACCGGCGGTGACATGGAAGCGGCCTTTGCCCGCTTCACCGCCGCAGACGTCCACATGGAGGTGCTGCGCTAATGGAAATTTTCCTGAGTTTCTTCGCCAATATCGACTGGTCGGAAATCTGGCTCGCCACCGGCGACACCATGATCATGCTGTTCGGTTCGCTGTTCTTCACTGTGCTGCTGGGCCTGCCGCTGGGCGTGCTGCTGTTCCTGACCAGCCCGCGCCAGCTGTTCGAGCAAAAGGGCCTGTACGCGCTGCTGTCGCTGATCGTGAACATCCTGCGCTCGCTGCCGTTCATCATCCTGCTGATCGTGATGATCCCGTTCACCGTACTGATCACCGGCACCTCCCTGGGTGTGGCCGGGGCGATCCCGCCGCTGGTCGTAGGCGCTACGCCGTTCTTTGCGCGACTGGTGGAAACCGCTCTGCGTGAAGTCGACCGCGGCATCATCGAAGCCACCCAGTCCATGGGCGCCACCACCCGCCAGATCATCACCAACGCCCTGTTGCCCGAAGCACGCCCAGGCATCTTCGCGGCGATTACGGTGACGGCAATTACACTGGTGTCCTACACGGCCATGGCCGGTGTGGTCGGTGCCGGCGGCCTGGGTGACCTGGCGATCCGTTTCGGTTACCAGCGTTTTCAGACCGATGTAATGGTGGTCACCGTGGTGATGCTGTTGATCCTGGTGCAAATTCTGCAAACCGTCGGCGACAGGCTGGTGGTGCACTTTTCTCGAAAATAACGGCCATTGCCGGCCAAAAGCCGGCACATGCCCGAACAAGGAGCTTGTTGGATGAAAAAACTACTGGTTGCTTTCGCCGCCGTTGCCGCGTTTTCCGCCCACGCCGAGACCCTGACGGTCGCGGCTTCGCCGGTACCCCACGCGGAAATCCTGGAATTCGTCAAACCTGCCCTCGCCAAAGAAGGCGTGGATCTTCAGGTCAAGGTCTTCACCGACTACGTACAGCCCAACGTACAGGTCGCGGAAAAGCGCCTGGACGCTAACTTCTTCCAGCACCAGCCGTACCTGGATGAGTTCAACAAAGCCAAGGGCACTCACCTGGTGAGCGTCGGCGCGGTGCATCTGGAGCCCCTGGGCGCCTACTCCAGCAAGTACAAGAAGCTGGACGACCTGCCAAGCGGCGCCAACGTGGTGATCCCCAACGACGCCACCAACGGCGGCCGTGCGCTGTTGCTGCTGGACAAAGCCGGCGTGATCAAATTGAAGGACTCGACCAACATCCTGTCGACCATCAAGGACATCACCGAAAACCCGAAAAACCTGAAGTTCCGCGAACTGGAAGCCGCCACCCTGCCACGCGTGCTGACCCAGGTCGACCTGGCACTGATCAACACCAACTACGCCCTGGAAGCCAAGCTGGACCCGTCCAAGGACGCACTGGTCATCGAAGGCAACGACTCGCCTTACGTGAACATCCTGGTAACCCGCGAAGACAACAAGGATTCGGATGCGGTGAAGAAGCTGGTTGCAGCCCTGCACACACCCGAAGTGAAGCAATTCATCGAAGAGAAGTACAAAGGCGCGATCAAGCCGGCGTTCTGATCCAACCCTCAATCTCCAAAACACTGGAGATCAAAAATGTGGGAGGGGGCTTGCCCCCGATTGCTGAGTGTCAGCCACTGTATCTAGTGACTGACCACTGCTATCGGGGGCAAGCCCCCCTCCCACATTTGCTTTGTGTTGTCTTCACTTGCGCTGTAGCAACCCCGGCAACTGCGCCACCAGCTCTGGTTGTTCAACGGCGCACGGATAAACCCACGCTGCCG
>NZ_JADDUM010000073.1 GCF_015163715.1 Pseudomonas cyclaminis | reverse complement strand
CCCCCCTCCCACATTTAGAGTTGTGCCAACTTCGATGCCAGGGCTTTAGCCTGAAGCGCCACATCCGTCACCGCCGTGCTCTCCCACCACATCCCGCGCAACGGCGGGCCCATGGCAAATAATCGCTGGCTGACCTGCCCTTGGGCATCCAGCACGGCGCCGGAGTTGTCCGCCGCAATCCCGAGCGCCAATGGCCCAGGCTGGATCAAGCCGCGCTTGAGCAACTGCTGCGGCAACGGCCGGGCCACGCGGCGCCAGTCGTATTCGATGCCGCTGGAGTTGATCAACGCCGCGCCCGAGACCTGGGTCAGCGCCTGTTCGCCACGCTGACGCAAACGAATCGTCACGCCCTCGTCCGCAGGCACCAAGCCCTTGAACGACGCGGCCTGAATCCGCAACCGCCCTTGCTCATGCAACCGCGCCACCAACTGCGCACTCAACGGCGGCGAGCGGTGGTGATGGCTCTCCCACCATGGCCGCACATGCCGCACAAACTGACGCTTCTCGCGCTCGCTGGCCTGGCTCCACAACCGGCCGATATGGGCGCGCACGGTGTCCAGCGGCGCTTGCCAATCGATGCCCTGGGCCTGCGCGGTCCGACATTGGCGCCGCACTTCATGCAACAACTGCCGAGAGCTGCGCAGGCGTGATCAGCGGCCAGGAAATCCTCCCAAACCGGCGGCTGCCGGCGCACATGGGGCAGCAGGCCATGGCGCGAAAAAATCTCGATGGGCCCGCGATGCCCGGCCTGTTCCAGGGACACCACCGCGTCAACCATGGTCAGTCCGGAGCCGATGATCAGCACCGTCGACAGCGGGTCGAGCCGGGTCATGGCCTGCACATCCCAGGGGTCCACCGCCGCCGCGTTCAAGCCGCTGGATTCGGTTTGGGGCGTGCGCGCCGCCGGGAACATACCGGTGGCCAACACGGCAAACGCGCCGCGCAGTGACTGGCCGTTATCGAGGCTCAGCAGGGTTGAATCCGCGTCCACTTGCAGGTCGACCACTTCAGCGCGCACATGCTCCACCGTGGACGCGGACAGCGCCTTGGCCTCGGCCAACCGCTGCTGCGCATACAAGCCGAAAATCCCCCGTGGCGGAAACAGCTCGCTGATGGGCACGTGCTGCTGGTCCGACTCCGGCCAGCCGCCCGCGCCGATGTAGTCGGTGAGCCATTGCGTCAGGTCATCGGCGTTGTCCGGGTCGACACTCATGCGCGCCGCATTGCCGTTAAGGGTGTGGCCCAGCTCAACGGCGCTGTAGGCCTCGCCACGCCCCAGTTCGGCGCGCGGCTCGATCACCAGGATCCGGCGCTGGCCACCTAGACGCAGCAGTTGCACCGCCAGCATCGTCCCACTCAGGCCGCCGCCGATGATCAGTACATCAGCGTTGCGGATGGATTCACTCATGCAGGTTCGCCCTTACTGTTTACCCAGATAAATATCATGCAAGTCGCCCCGCGCCAGCAGTTCGGCGGCGCTGCCGCTCAAGGCCACGCGGCCAGTATCCAGCACGTAGCCGTGGGACGCATAGGTCAGCGCGACGTTGATGTTCTGCTCGGCGATCAGGAAGCTCACCTGCTGCTCGCGGTTGAGCTGCGCGATGATCGCGAAAATCTCCTGCACGATCATAGGCGCCAAACCCATGGAGGGCTCGTCGAGCAGTACCAAAGTAGGACGGGTCATCAACGCCCGGCCGATGGCGACCATCTGCTGCTCGCCGCCCGAGGTGAGCCCGGCGCGGGTGTGGCGCTTGGTCTTGAGCCGGGGGAACCAGGCGTAGATGCGCTCCAGGTCGTGCTCCATGTCCTTGCGGCTCAGGCGCCGCACAAAGCCGCCGCTGCGCAGATTGTCCTCCACGGTCAGTTGGCCGAACACGTGGCGCCCTTCCAATACATGCACCATGCCCTGGCGCACGCGCTGGCTGGGGTCGACACCTGCCAGGTCCTGGCCGGCGTACGCGATCACGCCTCGGCTGACCTCGGCGCGCTCGGCCCGCACCAGACCCGAGATGGCCTTGAGGGTGGTGCTCTTGCCGGCACCATTGGCGCCGAGCAAGGCCACAATCGCGCCTTTCGGCACGTTCAGCGAGACCCCGGCCACCGCCAGGATCGCGCCATCGTAGATCACTTCAATGTCGTCGACCGTCAGCAGCGACGGGCTGGCGGATTCAGTAGCGGGCTGGCTCATGGCTTATTCATCCCCGTTGCAGGTGCGTGGCGTCAGGCCTTTTTCCTTGGCGAACGCGGCGGATTTTTCATCGATGAGCGGGCGCAGCAGCCCACGGTCGGCGGCGATCCAGTCGCTGACCAGCGTCCAGTTGGCGCCGTCCCATTGCTGCACCCGCGCCGAACCGCCGCCTTCGTGGTCGCTGCACGACAGCTTGAGGTTCTGCATCAGGCCCAGGTAACCCATGGCCTTGAGGCGGGCGTCGTCGATATTCAGATGCTCCAGGCCCCAACGGCCTTCTTCACCGTTAAGTGGACGCTTGCCGAACCTGGCCTGGGCGGTGCGGATCGCTTCTACCGCCACGGCGGCGTTCACCAGGCCCGAGTTGTAGTACACGCTGCCGAAGTTTTTCAGGTCCTTGAGGTCGCTGTTGCCCTTGTCGAGAATCGATTGCTTGAGGCGCTTGTGGATCTCGAAATCGGCACCCGCCGGGTAAGGCGTCAGCGCCAGGTAGCCTTTGGCGGCCGCACCGGCGGGCAAGACGTCTTCGCTGGAACTGGCCCAGATGTCGCCGATGATGTGGTCCACCGGGAAGCCGAAGCGTGCGGCGGTTTTAACCGCTACCGGCGTCGACACGCCCCAGGTGCGCAGGAACACCCAGTCCGGGTTGGCCTGGCGCACCTGGCGCCATTGCGCTGATTGTTCGTTGCCCGGATCGGCCACCGGGATCTGGATATTTTCAAAGCCGTATTTCTCGGCCAATAACTTCAGCGGGCCGAGGGTTTCGCGACCGTAGGCCGAGTCGTGGTAGACCGTGGCGATCTTCTTGCCCTTGAGTTTGTCGAAGCCGCCTTCGCGCTGGGCGATGTAGTTCACCAGGGTCGACGCCTCGCTGTAGAAGGTCAGCATCACCGGGAAGTTGTAGGGGAACACCGTGCCGTCAGTGGCTTCAGTGCGACCGTAACCGAGGGTGATCAGCGGAATCTTGTCCACCTCCGCCCTTTCGCTGAGCGCATAGGCGCCGCGCGCCGTTGGGCTGGTACACCGCGACCGGCGCGCCGTCCAGGCCATTCTTGAAGCGCTCGTAGCACTCGATGCCCTTCTCGGCCGTCCACTCGGTCTCGCATTCCTGCCACACCAGTTTCACGCCATTGATGCCGCCTTCGACCTCGTTGATATAGCGCAGGTAATCGATCATCCCGGCCCACACTTGCACGCCGCTGGACGCGTAGGCGCCCACGCGGTAGGTCGCCAGGGGGAAGAATTGCTGGTCGGCCGAGGCCATCGCCTGGGGAGCGGCAGCGGACAACGCCGCCAACGCAAAGGCCGCACTGACCAGGGATCGTTTCAAGGATGCACGCATGGAGATTCTCTTCTATAGGTCAGAAACGTAGCGGCCACTGACGCAGCCGGTCGCGAAGGTTGTGCAACAGGCGAATCAAGCCCTCGGGTTCCTTGATCAGGAACACGATGATCAATACGCCAAAGATGATTTTCTGCAGGTTCTGCAACTGCCCCGCGTCCACCGAACCGCCGAACAGCGCCTGCCCGGCATGGCTGAGAAAGATCGGCAGCAAACTGATGAACGCCGCGCCGACGAAGTTGCCGGCGATGCTGCCCATGCCGCCGATAATGATGATGAACAGGATCTGGAATGAGCGATTGATATCGAAGCTGCTGGCGCTGGCCGTGCCCAGGTAGGCGAACGCCCACAACGCACCGGCAATACCCAGGTAAAACGAGCTGACCGCAAACGCCAGGCGCTTGTAACGCACCACCGGAATGCCGACCACGGCGGCGGCGGTGTCCATGTCGCGGATCGCCATCCAGTTGCGCCCCACCTGGCTGCGCAGCAGGTTCACCGCGGCCCAGGTCAACAGCAGCACCGTGACCAGCGTCAGCCAGTAACGCCCCAGCGGCGTGTTGAGGTCATGGCCCAACAGCGCAAGCTTGGGCGCCGAGATGGTCCCGGACGAGCCGTAGTTGTAGAACCAGGGAAACTTGACGAACAGCCACTCCAGAAAAAACTGCGCGGCCAATGTGGTGACCATCAGGTAGAAGCCTTTGATGCGCGAGCTGGGCAACCCGAACAACAGGCCGACCAGAGCGCTGATAATCCCACCGCCGAGCAACGCCACCGGCAACCCAAGCTCCGGCAGGCGCAGCAGGAAGCCGTAGGTCGCAAAGGCGCCGACCGCCATGAACCCCGCCGCGCCCACCGAGGTTTGCCCGGTGTAGCCGGTCAGCAGGTTCAGGCCCAACCCGGCCAGCGACAGCACCAGAAACGGGATCAGGATCGCATTGAGCCAATAGTCATTGCCCCACAGCGGCACCCCCACAAATGCCAACACCAGCAGGCCGAGCAGGCCCCAGGGCAGACGTCGCGGGACCAGCAATAACGGCGCGGTTTGTTGAGCAACAGGGATCGACATGGTTTCAGACTCGCTCAATGGCGCGCTCGCCGAACAGGCCGGCGGGACGGATATACAGGAAGGCCAGGGCCAGGACATAGGCGAACCACGGCGTGATGCCGCCGCCGATCAGCGGGCCGATATACACCTCGGCAAGGTTCTCCGCCGCGCCGACGATCAGCCCGCCGACAATCGCGCCGCCAATCGAGGTGAAGCCGCCGATGATCAACACCGGCAACGCCTTGAGCACCACCAGCGACAGCGAAAATTGCACCCCCTGGCGTGCGCCCCAGAGCAAGCCGGCCACCAACCCGACAATGCCGGCCACCGCCCAGACGATCTGCCAGATGCGGTTGAGGTTGATGCCGATGGACAGCGCCGCCGTGGTGTCATCCGCCACGGCGCGCAGGGACACGCCGATGCGGGTTTTGTTGAACAGCAGCGCGAGCACCGTCACCAGCACCACGGCAGCCGCAGCGGCGATCAGGTCGAACTGGCTGAGCATCAGCGGGCCAACAAACAGCGGCACGTCGTCGATGCCCAGGTCCAGGGCACGCACTTGCGCGCCCATCAAGCCTTGGGCCAGGCCTTCGATAATGAACGACAGGCCCAAAGTGGCCATGAACAGGGTGATCTGCGAACGGTTCACCAGTGGCCGCAATACCAGACGCTCGATAAGCAACGCGCCGACGATCATCACGATCACCGTCAGCAGCAGCGCCAGGGCAAACGGCACGCCCTGGTCGTGCAGGCTGACGAAGGTCAACGCGGCAAACAGCAACATCGCACCCTGGGCAAAGTTGAACACGCCGCTGGCTTTGTAGATCAGCACGAAGCCGATGGCGACCAGGGAATACATGGTGCCGGCGAGCAGGCCGCCGAGCAGGGTTTCGAAGAAGAAGGTCATCAGTGCACGGCTCCCAGGTAGGCGGCGATCACCTCGGGATTGGCCTGCACCTGTGCCGGCGTGCCGTCACCGACTTTGCGCCCGTAGTCGAGCACCACCACATGGTCGGACAGGCCCATCACCACGCCCATGTCGTGTTCGATCAACACCACGGTGGTGCCGAGGTCGCGGTTTACGTCAGCGACGAAGCGCGCCATGTCCTGTTTTTCTTCGGCGTTCATGCCGGCCATGGGTTCGTCGAGCAGCAACAGGCTCGGCCCGGCGATCAATGCACGGCCCAGCTCCACACGCTTTTGCAGACCGTAGGACAGGTTGCCCACCAG
The DNA here is from genome assembly GCF_015163715.1 of Pseudomonas cyclaminis. Classification (GTDB taxonomy): domain Bacteria; phylum Pseudomonadota; class Gammaproteobacteria; order Pseudomonadales; family Pseudomonadaceae; genus Aquipseudomonas; species Aquipseudomonas cyclaminis. The sequence goes on along the minus strand of NZ_JADDUM010000073.1, from coordinate 317 downwards.
CACATCGCGGTGGGCTTGCAGCTCAAGAAACTCAAGGATGGCTTGGCCACGCAGGCGAAAGGCCTCGGCTTCACGTCGCGCACGGGGCAAGCCGAGGGCCTGCTCGATAAAGCTGCTGCGCATATGCCGCGACAGGCCGGTGAGGAGGTTGTCGAGCACGCTCATTTTCTTGAACAGCGCGTTGTTCTGGAACGTCCGGCCAATGCCACGGCGTGCGGCCCCCAAGGGGTCGATGCGGTGGAAGTGTTGCGCCTCGAAAACGATCTCCCCCGCGTCAAAGCGATACACGCCATTGAGCACGTTGAGCAACGAACTTT
>NZ_JADDUM010000072.1 GCF_015163715.1 Pseudomonas cyclaminis | reverse complement strand
AAAACGTTTCTCGTTGAGTTGAGCCTGCAAGGTGATGTCCTGCGCAAGATGCCGCTTAACGGCTGGAGCAATCCGGAAGGTGTTACGGTCATGGAAAATGGCCTGTTGGCGGTGGTCGATGAGCGCGACCACAGCCTGACCATCGTCAAGGTCGATGCCTCCACCCAGCAACTGAACAAAGCTGATTTCCAGAGTTATGACCTGGGCCCCTCCAAAGACCAGAACAAAGCCTTTGAGGCGATCACCTGGGACAAGCGCAACCAGCAGCTTGTGTTGGGCGAGGAGCGCCCGCCGGCGTTGTTCATCTGGAAGAGCGACGGTGGCCAGACGCTGGTCGGCGATAAACAGAAACTCGCCAGCAAAGAACTGGACATGCGCAACCTCTCGGCCCTGGCGGTTGATCCGCGCACCGGCCACCTCCTGGTGCTGTCGGCGGACTCCCACTTGTTGCTGGAACTGGACGAGAAGGGCGAGCAAGTCAGCTTCATGACCTTGCTGGGCGGTTTCAATGGTCTCAACAAAACCATTCCCCGGGCGGAAGGGGTGACCATGGATGAGCAGGGCACTCTGTACATGGTCAGTGAGCCGAACCTGTTCTATCGTTTCGAAAGGCAGAAATAGACGGCCAGTTACGTCGGATATTTCTCTATCTGCGGCATTCGCCAGACATCCGGGCGCGTTTAAGTTTAAATTCAGACAGGCGTGATATTCATTCGCCACTTTTGATTTTGAGCCCGCCCAATGCGCCGACTTGCCCGCCCCAAACCCATTCTGTTTCTCCTGGTGCTGATCGCCCTGATCTGCGTCGGGGTCGCTGGGCAGCACTTCCGTCTATTCGAGCGAGCCTGGTTCAACTGGCAGGCGTGGCGCCAGCCTGCCGACGAGCGTTCCATTGGCCTGGCCGATTACCGGGTGACCCTGGAAGCACAGGTTATCGAGGGCCTGGATGACGATGTCTCGGCCCTCACCTACGACCCGGTACGCAAAAGCCTGTTTACCGTGACCAATCAAAACGCCGAACTGATCGAGTTGTCGCTGGACGGCAAGATCCTGCGGCGCATCCCTCTGGTGGGGTTCGGCGATGCCGAAGCCGTGGAATTCATCAGCGACAACATCTATGTCATCACCGACGAGCGCCAGCAGCGCTTGATCAAGGTGCATGTGGACGACGATACCCAGTTCCTCGACGCTGCCGATGCGGAGCAGATGACCCTGGGCCTGCACGTGGGTGGCAACAAGGGTTTTGAGGGCTTGGCCTATGACTCGGTGGGCAAGCGCCTGTTCGTGGCCAAGGAGCGCGACCCGATGCTGATCTACGAGGTCCACGGGTTTCCCCATTTCAAACCGGAAAAAACCTACTCGGTGCACGTGATCAACAACCCCAAGCGCGACGCCGGATTGTTTGTGCGTGACCTGTCGAGCCTGCAATACGACGAGCGCAGCGGCCACCTGCTGGCACTGTCGGATGAGTCATTTTTGGTGTTGGAGCTGGATATCGACGGTCGCCCGTTGAGCAGTCTTTCTCTGCTCAACGGGCGCCATGGCCTGAAAAAGCGTGTGCCCCAGGCCGAAGGGATCGCCATGGATGACGAAGGTACGTTGTACCTGGTCAGCGAGCCGAACCTGTTCTACGTGTTCAAGAAACCCAGTCCCTGAAAACACTGCATAACTAATGTGGTGTTCTCAGGCCTTGAGGGTTTTGACGCCTTCCGGGGTACCCAGCAGCAGCACATCCGCCGGACGCGCTGCAAACAGGCCATTGGTGACCACGCCGACGATCGCATTGATCTGGGTTTCCAGCGCCACCGGGTTGGTGATCTGCATATTGAACACGTCGAGGATGATGTTGCCGTTGTCGGTCAACACGCCTTCGCGGTACACCGGGTCGCCGCCCAGTTTCACCAGCTCGCGGGCTACGTGGCTGCGCGCCATCGGGATCACTTCCACCGGCAGCGGGAACGCGCCGAGGACCGGCACCAGCTTGCTGGCGTCGGCGATGCAGATGAAAGTCTTGGCCACGGCCGCGACGATCTTCTCGCGGGTCAGGGCTGCGCCGCCGCCCTTGATCAGGTTCAGGTGCTCGTCGCTCTCATCGGCGCCGTCGACGTAGAACTCCAGGTCGCTCACGGTGTTGAGCTCGTACACCGGAATGCCATGGCCCTTCAGGCGGGCGGCGGTGGCTTCGGAGCTGGCCACGGCGCCGTCGAACGCGCCCTTGTGCTGGGCCAGCGCATCGATAAAGCAGTTGGCAGTGGAGCCGGTGCCGACACCGACGATGCTTTTGTCGTCGAGTTTAGGAAGGATTAAATCGACGGCGGCCTGGGCCACTGCCTGTTTGAGTTGATCCTGGGTCATGCGGGCTCCGGAACGGGCGGGGAGTAAAGAGGGGCGCGAGTATAACCCAACAAAACCTCGGGATTCGTGTGGTCGTATGGCCAAAAGCCGGGTTAGACTCCTCGGCCCTGCCCAACTCGCCCAGTGATTTCCGCCGATGCTTGAACAGTACGTCAAAAAGATCCTCACCTCGCGCGTTTACGACGTTGCCGTAGAAACCCCGCTGCAGACCGCCCGCCAGCTCTCCGAGCGCCTGGGTAACAAGGTCTGGCTCAAGCGTGAAGACTTGCAGCCGGTGTTCTCGTTCAAGATTCGCGGCGCTTATAACAAGCTGACGCAACTGAGCGCCGAAGAACGTGCGCGTGGTGTGGTTACGGCCTCGGCGGGCAACCATGCGCAAGGCCTGGCCCTGGCGGCCAAGGTGCTGGGGGTCAAGGCCACGATTGTGATGCCCAAGACCACCCCGGAGATCAAGGTCGAAGGTGTGCGCTCTCGCGGCGGCAAAGTGGTGCTGCACGGGGATTCATTCCCAGAGGCGCTGGCGTATTCGCTGAAGCTGGTTGACGAAAAAGGCTACGTCTACATTCACCCCTACGATGATCCGCACACCATTGCCGGGCAGGGCACCGTGGCGATGGAGATTCTGCGCCAGCATCCAGGCCCGCTGGATGCGATTTTCGTCCCGGTGGGCGGCGGCGGCCTGATCGCCGGCATCGCGGCGTACGTGAAATACCTGCGTCCGGAGATCAAGATCATCGGCGTCGAGCCGGATGACTCCAATTGCCTGCAAGCCGCCATGGCGGCGGGTGAGCGCGTGGTCTTGCCGGCGGTCGGGATCTTTGCCGACGGCGTGGCGGTGGCACAGATCGGCCAGCACACCTTTGATATCTGCAAAGACTATGTCGACGAAGTGATCACTGTGAGCACCGATGAAATCTGTGCGGCGATCAAGGACATCTACGACGACACCCGCTCCATCACCGAGCCGGCAGGCGCGTTGGGCGTGGCCGGGATCAAGAAGTACGTCGAGACCCGTGGTGTCAGCGGCCAGACCTTCGTCGCCATCGATTCCGGCGCCAACGTCAACTTCGACCGCCTGCGCCACGTGGCCGAGCGGGCCGAACTGGGTGAAGGCCGCGAAGCCATCATTGCCGTGACCATCCCCGAGAAACCGGGCAGCTTCAAGGCGTTCTGCGAAGCCGTGGGCAAGCGCCAGATCACCGAATTCAACTACCGCTATCACTCCGGCAGCGAGGCGCACATCTTTGTTGGCGTGCAAACCCACCCGGAAACCGACCCGCGCAGTGCGCTGATCGCCAGCCTCACCGAGCAGGGCTTCCCGGTGCTGGACCTGACCGAGAACGAACTGGCCAAGCTGCACATCCGCCATATGGTCGGCGGGCATGCGGCCCACGTCAGCAATGAAGTGGTGTTCCGTTTCGAATTCCCGGAGCGTCCGGGGGCGCTGTTCAACTTTCTTAACAAATTAGGCGGGCGCTGGAACATCTCGATGTTCCACTATCGCAACCACGGCGCAGCTGATGGCCGTGTGGTCGCCGGCCTGCAAGTGCCGGCGAACGAGCGTCACCTGGTGCCGGCGGCCCTCGAAGCCATTGGCTACCCGTACTGGGATGAAAGCGATAACCCGGCCTATAAACTGTTCCTCGGTTGAGCGACTACGCTGATTGGGGCGGCCTCTAAGGAATACGAAACATGGAAACCCTGACCACCCTGACCACCCTGAAAGTTATCCACATTGCAGCCACCGTGGTGTTGCTGCTCGGAGGCCTCGGCCTGGCGTTGCTGGCCTGGCGTAAACGCAGCGCCGGCCCGGCGGTGACTGTGCAGCGACCATGGGCGTTTGTGTGGTTGCTGATGGGCATTTGCATGGTGAGCATGCCGTTTACGGGCTGGTGGCTGGTGCACCTTACTGGCTGGCCGCTGGGGCAGACCTGGATCCTGGGTTCCAGCATTCTCTATACCGTGGCGGCGCTGGCGTGGTTCTGGCTGGTGGCGCGGCTTAACCGGCTGCGTAAAGGCGAGGGCGGTAGCTTGAATTTCACCCTGGTGCTGGCGGTGGTCAGTTTGGTGGGATTTGTGGCGATTGCGGGGTTGATGGGGGCCAAGCCGGTTTAAACCGAGTCGCCTGCATCGGGGGCAAGCCCCCTCCCACATTTAACTGCGTTCACAATCAAAGGTGGGAGGGGGCTTTGCCCCGATGGCGTCATCAGCTACGCAGCGTAATCACCGGCCAGCCACGCTTCTCGGCTTCGGCGCGCAAACTCGGATCCGGATCCACCGCTACCGGGTGGGTGACCTGCTCCAGCAGCGGCAGGTCATTCATCGAATCGCTATAGAAATAGCTGTCCTGCAGGCTATACCCGGTCTCTTCCAACCAACGATTCAAGCGCGTCACCTTGCCTTCACGGAAACAGGGCACATCAGTGCTGCGCCCGGTATAGCGGCCGTTTTCCATCTCGCACTCGGTCGCGATCAGGGTTTCAACGCCCAGGTGTGCAGCAATGGGCGCGGTGACGAAGCGGTTGGTGGCGGTGATGATCACCAGCTTGTCGCCAGCGGCGCGGTGCTTGGCCAGCAGTTCCACGGCCAGTGGCAGCATGATCGGCTCGATGCAGTCGCGCATATAGTCGTTGTGCCACTCATCCAGCTGGGCCATCTCGGTACGGCCGAGGATTTCCAGGCAGAAGTTCAGGTAGGCAGCGTTATCCAGCTTGCCGGCCAGATAATCCTGATAGAACTCGTCGTTACGGGCTTTGTAGGCTACCGGGTCAAGAATCCCGCGTTCGCACAGGTAATCGCCCCACGCGTGATCGCTGTCACCGCCGAGAAGGGTGTTGTCCAAGTCGAATAAAGCCAGGCGCATTGCAGTTACTCGCTGAAAAGTCTGTAAAAAGGCGTCCAGAATACGGTCTTTTCACAAGAGTGCACATAAGGTAAGAAGCCTCGTTGCCGCTGGAACAACCTTTGTGGAACAATGCGGCGACATGCGTTTGCGAGGTTGTTGCCGTGATCGACCCCGATGGTTTCCGTCCTAATGTCGGGATTATTCTTACGAATGATGCCGGACAGGTGCTATGGGCTCGCCGAATCAACCAAGATGCCTGGCAGTTTCCTCAAGGCGGAATCAACCCCGACGAAACCCCTGAAGACGCCTTGTACCGTGAGTTGAATGAAGAAGTCGGCCTTGAGCGCGAAGATGTGCAAATTCTGGCCTGTACCCGTGGCTGGTTGCGCTATCGTCTGCCGCAGCGCCTGGTGCGTACTCACAGCCAACCGCTGTGTATCGGCCAGAAGCAGAAATGGTTTCTCCTGCGCCTGATCTCCAACGAGCAGCGGGTGCGGATGGATTTGACCGGTAAGCCGGAGTTCGATGGCTGGCGTTGGGTCAGCTATTGGTACCCGCTGGGCCAGGTGGTGACATTCAAGCGCGAGGTTTATCGTCGCGCTCTCAAAGAGCTTGCCCCGCGCCTTTTAGCGCGCGACTGACGACGGAGTTCGACCCCGAGCCATGCTCAATACGCTGCGCAAGATCGTCCAGGAAGTTAACTCCGCCAAGGATCTCAAGGCGGCGTTGGGGATTATTGTGTTGCGCGTCAAGGAAGCCATGGGCAGCCAGGTCTGCTCGGTTTACCTGCTGGACCCAGAGACCAACCGTTTTGTGCTGATGGCCACGGAGGGCTTGAACAAGCGCTCCATCGGCAAAGTCAGCATGGCGCCCAATGAAGGTCTGGTGGGCCTGGTGGGGACGCGTGAAGAACCCCTGAACCTTGAAAACGCGGCTGATCACCCGCGTTATCGCTACTTTGCCGAGACCGGCGAAGAGCGCTACGCGTCATTCCTCGGCGCACCGATCATTCACCACCGCCGCGTTGTCGGCGTGTTGGTCATCCAGCAGAAAGAGCGCCGCCAGTTCGACGAAGGTGAAGAAGCCTTCCTCGTGACCATGAGCGCGCAGCTCGCCGGTGTTATTGCCCATGCTGAGGCCACGGGCTCGATTCGCGGCCTGGGCCGTCAGGGCAAGGGTATCCAGGAAGCCAAGTTCGTTGGCGTGCCGGGTTCGCCGGGCGCTGCCGTCGGTACGGCAGTGGTCATGCTGCCACCGGCCGATCTCGATGTGGTGCCGGACAAGACCGTCAACGACATCGACGCCGAAATCAAACTGTTCAAGACCGCCCTGGAAGGCGTGCGCGCCGACATGCGTAACCTGTCGACCAAGCTGGCCACTCAACTGCGCCCCGAAGAGCGTGCGTTGTTTGACGTGTACCAGATGATGCTCGACGACGCGTCCCTCGGCAACGAAGTCAAAACCGTGATCAAGACCGGCCAATGGGCCCAGGGCGCACTGCGCCAGGTGGTCACCGATCACGTCAACCGTTTCGAATTGATGGACGACGCCTACCTGCGCGAGCGCGCCTCGGACGTGCGCGACCTCGGTCGCCGTCTGCTGGCTTACCTGCAGGAAGACCGCACCACCAACCTGGTCTACCCCGACAACACCATCCTGATCAGTGAAGAACTGACCGCCACCATGCTCGGCGAAGTGCCGGAAGGCAAACTGGTGGGCCTGGTCTCGGTACTGGGTTCGGGTAACTCCCACGTCGCGATCCTGGCTCGGGCCATGGGCATTCCGACGGTGATGGGCCTGGTGGACCTGCCGTATTCCAAGGTCGACGGCATCGACATGATCGTCGATGGTCATCGCGGTGAAGTCTTCACCAACCCCAGCGACGTGCTGCGCAAGCAATACGCCGAAGTGGTGGAAGAAGAGAAACAACTGGCCCTGGGCCTGGATTCATTGCGCGAGTTGCCGTGCGTGACTACCGATGGTCACCGCGTACCGCTGCTGGTGAATACCGGCCTGCTGGCCGACGTGGCTCGGGCGCAACAGCGAGGCGCCGAAGGCGTGGGGCTGTACCGCACCGAAGTGCCGTTCATGATCAACCAGCGTTTCCCGAGTGAGAAGGAGCAGCTGGCGATCTATCGCGAGCAACTGCAAGCCTTCCACCCGTTGCCGGTGACCATGCGCAGCCTGGACATCGGCGGCGACAAGTCACTGTCGTATTTCCCGATTAAAGAGGACAACCCGTTCCTCGGCTGGCGCGGCATTCGCGTCACGCTCGACCACCCCGAAATTTTCCTCGTCCAGACCCGCGCCATGCTCAAGGCCAGCGAAGGCCTGAACAACCTGCGCATCCTGTTGCCGATGATCTCCGGTACCCATGAGCTGGAAGAGGCGCTGCACCTGATCCACCGTGCCTGGGGCGAAGTGCGCGACGAGGGCGCCGACGTACCGATGCCGCCGATTGGCGTGATGATCGAAATCCCGGCGGCGGTGTACCAGGCCAAAGAGCTGGCGCGGCAGGTGGACTTCCTGTCGGTGGGCTCCAACGACCTGACCCAATACCTGCTGGCCGTGGACCGCAACAACCCACGGGTGGCCGACCTCTACGACTACCTGCACCCGGCGGTGCTGCAAGCCCTGCAACATGTGGTGCGCGACGCCCATGCCGAAGGCAAGCCGGTGAGCATCTGCGGTGAAATGGCCGGTGACCCGGCGGCGGCGGTGCTGTTGATGGCGATGGGCTTTGACAGCCTGTCGATGAACGCCACCAACTTGCCGAAGGTGAAGTGGATGTTGCGCCAGGTTGAGCTGAGCATGGCCAAGGATCTGCTGGCCGAGTTGATGACCATCGACAACCCGCAAGTTATCCACAGCTCGCTGCAACTGGCGCTGAAAAACCTGGGGCTGACGCGGATGATCAACCCGGCCTCTGCCAAAACCCTCTAAAGCCTGGCTTAGATCAAAATGTGGGAGGGGGCTTGCCCCTCCCACATTGGTTTCACCGTGTGGCTAGAAATTGAGTGTCACTTCACCCAACCTCCCACCCTGCGGCCCAAAACTGCGCTCCACCATCCGCCGCGTGCCATCGGCATTCACAATCAACGCCGTACTCGCCCGCGTCCCATAAGTGGGGCTGGCGATAAACACGCTCGACAGCAAACTCTCGGTCGCCAGGCCCACGCCGGTATCGGGCAACTCGGCGAACGGGGCGGTCTGCGGGTCGTTCAATATCTCCAGCAACGCCTCTGGCTGCGGGTCCTCCAATGCAGCTGTCAGCGCTGCCCTGGCCTTGAGCAATTTGGGCCACGGCGTATCCAGCCCGGCGTTGGATAAGCCATACACGCCAGCCTCCAGTCGTGTGGGCTCGGTTTGGTTGGCGTTGTAATGCCACAGCTCATCCCGCGTGCCCACCAGCAGGTTAAACCCGGCATATTCAATCGAACGGCCATTAACGTCGGCCAAATACTGATCAATGGGCAGCGAACCACTGAGAAACCGCGCCACCAGCTCCCCACGTGACTTACGTGCCGGCGGCTGGTGGGGATCACGGATATTGGTCAGGGCCGCAAATCGCCCATCGGTGTTCACTCCAAGCCAGGTACCGCCCGCTTCCTGATCGCGACCGGCATAGACTTCGGGCACATCCGGCCATTGGGCCAGCGGCAGGCTGGGGCGGGCGTAGAACTCGTCACGGTTGGCCGCGACGATCAGCGGTTGGGCGTGGCCCGGCCGCCAGGCGAAAACAATCAGGCACATCAGGCGATTCCCTTTTGTGTTTTTTGCCACTCTACCCACACCAGCAGCGGTGTTCCATCGTATCCAGTTGGGCCGCATGCCTTCCATCCGTTAACATGCCGGACTTGATTCGGGGGCTCCCATGGAATTTCTGCTGTATTTGCTGCTGGGTGCCTGCGCGGGCGTGCTCGCCGGGCTGTTTGGCGTGGGCGGCGGGATCATTATCGTGCCGGTGCTGGTGTTCAGCTTCACCTTGCAGGGCTTCGACCCGCAGGTGCTGACGCACCTGGCCGTGGGCACGTCCCTGGCGACGATCATCTTTACCTCGGTCAACGCCGTGCGTGAGCACCACCGACGTGGCGCGGTGCGTTGGCCGATCTTTGTGTGGATGACCGTTGGCATCCTGATCGGCGCAGGTTTTGGCGCGCTGACCGCCGAGGCGATTTCCGGCCCGCATTTGCAGAAGATCATTGGCGTGTTCGCGCTGATCATCGCGGTTCAACTGGCCCTGGAGGTCAAGCCCAAGGCCAGCCGGACGGTGCCCGGTAAGGTCGGCCTGACGCTGGCAGGTACGATGATTGGCTGGGCGTCGGCGATATTCGGGATTGGTGGCGGCTCGCTGACCGTGCCGTTCCTGACCTGGCGCAGCGTGCCGATGCAGCAGGCGGTGGCCACGTCTTCGGCCTGTGGCCTGCCGATTGCCTTGGCCAGTGCATTAAGTTTCATGATTCTGGGCTGGCATGACCCGCTGCTGCCCGCGCATAGTCTAGGGTTCGTGTATTTACCGGCGCTGCTGGGCATTGCCCTGACCAGCATGGTGTTTGCCCGCTTTGGCGCACGCCTGGCGCATCGGTTGTCGCCGCGATTGCTCAAGCGGTTGTTCGCCGGCCTGCTGTTTTGCGTGGGTTTGAATTTTTTACTGTAATGCCGACTTAATCGCGTCCGGGCATGGTCCGGTCGCCATAACGCATGATTTAACGAGGACTAGCAATGCTGCCTTACCCGCAGATCGACCCGGTGGCCCTGGCCATCGGTCCGCTGAAAATCCACTGGTACGGGTTGATGTACCTGATCGGCATCGGCGGCGCCTGGCTGCTGGCCTCCCGGCGCCTGAACCGTTTCGACCCGACCTGGACCAAGGAGAAACTCTCCGATATGGTCTTCTGGCTGTCGATGGGGGTCATCGTCGGCGGGCGTCTTGGGTATGTGCTGTTCTACGATCTGTCCGCCTACCTCGCCAACCCGACGCTGATTTTCGAAGTGTGGAAGGGCGGCATGGCGTTCCACGGTGGCTTTATCGGGGTGATGATTGCCGCCTGGTGGTTTGGCCGGCGCAATGGCAAGTCATTCTTCCAACTGATGGACTTCGTCGCGCCGCTGGTGCCAATCGGCCTGGGCGCCGGGCGCATCGGTAACTTCATCAACGCCGAGCTGTGGGGCAAGCCGACCGACGTGCCGTGGGCCATGGTGTTCCCGCCGTTCAGCGATCCGGCGCAACTGCCGCGTCACCCGTCGCAGCTGTACCAGTTCGCGCTGGAAGGCGTGGCACTGTTCCTCATTTTGTACATTTTCTCGCGCAAACCGCGCCCGACCATGGCCGTTTCCGGCATGTTCGCGCTGTTTTACGGGATCTTCCGTTTCATCGTCGAATTCGTGCGTGTGCCGGATGCGCAGCTGGGCTACCTGGCGTGGGGCTGGCTGACCATGGGTCAGGTGCTGAGTGTTCCGATGATCCTCGTCGGCCTCGGTCTGCTGTGGTGGGCGTACAATCGCCCGCAGCCGCTGAAGAACACCGCGCTTTAAATTCGAATGCCGGGGCCTGTGCGCGGGCCCCGGCTTCAACGATACAGGTACTTACATGAAGCAATATCTCGAACTACTGAACGATGTCGTGACCAATGGCCTGACCAAGGGCGATCGCACCGGCACCGGCACCAAGGCTGTGTTCGCCCGTCAGTATCGGCATAACTTGGCCGACGGCTTCCCGCTGCTGACCACCAAGAAGCTTCACTTCAAAAGCATCGCCAACGAGCTGATCTGGATGTTGAGCGGCAACACCAACATCAAGTGGCTCAACGAAAACGGCGTGAAGATCTGGGACGAATGGGCCACCGAAGACGGCGACCTGGGGCCGGTGTACGGCGAGCAGTGGACCGCCTGGCCAACCAAGGACGGTGGCACGATCAACCAGATCGACTACATGGTCCACACGCTCAAGACCAACCCCAACAGCCGCCGCATCCTGTTCCACGGCTGGAACGTCGAGTACCTGCCCGACGAAACCAAGAGCCCCCAGGAAAATGCGCGCAACGGCAAACAAGCCCTGCCACCGTGCCACCTGCTGTACCAGGCATTCGTGCATGACGGCCATCTGTCGATGCAGTTGTACATCCGCAGCTCCGACGTATTCCTCGGCCTGCCGTACAACACTGCTGCGCTTGCGTTGCTGACCCATATGCTGGCCCAACAGTGCGACTTGATCCCCCACGAGATCATCGTCACCACCGGCGATACCCATGCCTACAGCAACCATATGGAACAGATCCGCACTCAGCTGGCGCGTACGCCGAAGAAGCTGCCGGAGCTGGTGATCAAGCGTAAGCCTGCGTCGATCTACGACTACAGGTTCGAAGACTTCGAGATTGTGGGTTACGACGCCGACCCAAGCATCAAGGCTGATGTGGCCATCTAAAGCCTACCTTCGTCTTCAGATGTGGGCTTTGTGTGGGAGGGGGCTTGCCCCCGATAGCGGTGGGTCAGCTAAATATTGGGTGGCTGAAACTCTGTCATCGGGGCAAGCCCCCTCCCACATTTGAACTGTGTTTGCTTGAGTTAATGGCCGTGGCTTCTGCCCACATGTGAGTGCTCAGCCTCGCTGGCCGCCACACTCCCGCTGACCTCCAGCCGCTGCAAAATCCCACACTCCGGCCCGCCGCCGCAGCGCTGGCGCAAGTCCAGCAACTGCACCTGCAACGCCAACAACCCATCGATCCGGGCTTTCACATGGTGAATATGCTCGTCGATCAACGCATTCACACTTTCACACTGGTCCTGAGGACTGTCCCGTAAACCCAGCAGGCTGCGAATTTCTTCGAGGGTCATGTCGAGGCTGCGGCAATTGCGGATAAAGATCAGCCGCTCGGTGTGCGCCTGGGTGTACACCCGGTAGTTGGCGTCGGTGCGCGCCGGGGGTGGAAGAAGGCCTTCTTTCTCGTAATAACGGATGGTTTCCACCTGACAGTCGGTCAGTTTGGCCAATTCGCCGATCTTCATCGCAGCAATCTCCAAATGGGTGCTTGACCCTATAGTGGCTACAGGGTCTTTACTTGGCAACAGGCACCTCTACGGACGCGACAGAATGAGCGACTCCATCCACACCCCGCACAAACATGACCATGATCATGACCATGGTCCCCAGAAACTGACGCCAGTGCACAACCACGGTGGCTCCTGCTGTGCAGGCAAGGTAGCACCTGCCGTGGTCACGTTGAGTGAAGCGCCCACCGCCGGTGCGCGCCTGAGCACCTTCCGCATCGAAGCCATGGACTGCCCCACCGAACAAACGCTGATCCAGAACAAACTGGGCAAGCTCGCCGGTGTGCAGCAACTGGAATTCAACCTGATCAACCGCATCCTCGGCGTCACCCATGACTTGCCGAGCACCGCGCCGATCATCGATGCCATCAAGTCCCTGGGCATGCAGGCCGATCCGATTGTAGAAGGCACCCCCGCCGCCGAACCGCCCGCCAAGAAGCATTGGTGGCCGCTGGCCTTGTCCGGCGTCGGTGCGTTGGGCGCCGAAGTGCTGCACTTCACCAATGCGGCTCCCACCTGGGTGATTGCCATCGTGGCGCTGGTGTCGATCCTCAGCGGTGGCCTCACCACCTATAAAAAGGGCTGGATCGCCCTGAAAAACCTCAACCTGAACATCAACGCCTTGATGAGCATCGCCGTGACCGGCGCGATCCTGATCGGCCAGTGGCCGGAAGCCGCCATGGTGATGTTCCTGTTCACCGTGGCCGAGTTGATTGAAGCCAAGTCCCTGGACCGTGCGCGCAATGCCATCAGCGGCTTGATGCAGATGGCCCCGGAACAGGCCACGGTGCAGCAGGCGGATGGACGCTGGGTTGAACAGGAGGTCAAAAGCATCGAACTGGGCGCCATCGTGCGGGTTAAACCCGGCGAGCGCATTGGCCTGGACGGTGAAGTCACCGCCGGCCAATCCACCATCGACCAGGCACCGATCACTGGGGAAAGCCTGCCGATTGAAAAAACCGTGGGCGATAAAGTCTTCGCCGGCACCATCAACCAAGCGGGCTCCCTGGAATACACCGTCACGGCAGCGGCCAATAATTCCACGCTGGCGCGAATCATCCACGCGGTCGAGCAGGCGCAAGGTTCACGGGCGCCGACCCAGCGTTTCGTTGATAGTTTTTCGAAAATCTACACCCCGGCCGTCTTCCTGTTTGCCTTGGGCGTGGCGATTATTCCGCCACTGTTCATGGCCGGCCTGTGGTTCGACTGGATCTACCGCGCCCTGGTGCTGCTGGTGGTTGCCTGCCCCTGCGCATTGGTGATCTCCACGCCGGTGACCATCGTCAGCGGCCTGGCGGCGGCGGCGCGCAAAGGCATTCTGATCAAGGGCGGCGTGTATCTGGAGGGCGGTTACAAGCTCGATTACCTGGCGCTGGACAAGACCGGCACCATTACCCACGGCAAACCGGTGCAAACCGATTACCTGGCGTTGTTCCCCAATGTTGCGGACAGTGCACCGGCCTTGGCCGCCAGTCTGGCCGGCCGTTCCGACCACCCGGTGTCCCTGGCAATCGCCAATGCGGCTGTGGATAAAAACCTGCCGATGCATGCTGTGGATAACTTCGCCGCCCTGGCCGGTCGTGGTGTGCGCGGCGACATCAACGGTGAGACCTACCACTTGGGCAACACCGCCTGGTGGAAGACCTCGGCCTGTGTTCGCCCGAGCTGGAAGAAAAACTCTTCGCCCTGGAGAAGCAAGGCAAGTCCGTGGTGTTGCTGCTCGACAAATCCGGCCCCCTGGCGCTGTTTGCCGTGGCCGACACCGTCAAGGACAGCAGCCGCGAAGCCATCCAGCAACTGCACGAGTTGGGCATCAAGACCCTGATGCTCACCGGCGACAACACCCACACCGCCCAGGCGATTGCGGCCCAGGTCGGCATCGACCAGGCCCAGGGCGACCTGCTGCCCACCGATAAATTGCAGGCTATCGAAGCCCTTTATGGCCAGGGTCACCGCGTGGGCATGGTCGGCGACGGTATCAACGACGCCCCGGCCCTGGCCCGCGCCGAGATCGGTTTCGCCATGGCCGCTGCCGGCACCGACACCGCCATCGAGACCGCCGATGTGGCGCTGATGGACGATGATTTGCGCAAGATCCCGGCATTCATTCGTTTGTCGCGGCAAACGTCGAGTATCCTCAAGCAGAACATCGCCCTGGCGCTGGTGATCAAGGCGATCTTCCTGGTGGTCACGTTCCTGGGCATGGCCACCATGTGGATGGCGGTCTTCGCCGACATGGGCGTTGCCTTGCTGGTGGTGTTCAATGGCCTGCGCCTGCTGCGCAAATAAACGATGAGAGGGCGGTGTGCTGAGTGCTGAGCTGAAGGCATTTTTTATGGTCGCCCGCCTGGGCAGCATTACCCAGGCGGCGAAAAAACTCGGCCTGAGCCAGCCCACGGTCACCACCCAGATCCGCAATCTGGAAAGCCAGTACAGCGTTGAGCTGTTCTATCGCGGAGGTCGCCGCCTCACGGTCAGCGACGATGGCGCGCGGTTGCTGCCGATGGTCAAGGCGCTGTTGCAACAGGAAGCGGACATCGAGTTTTTCCTGCGCAACAGCGGCCAGGTGCAGGGTGCGTTGCGCATTGCCGCGACGGCGCCGTATTACATCCTTGATCTGGTCAAAGCCTTTCGCGAACGCTTGCCGCAAGTGGACGTCTGCGTGGAAATCGGCAACTCCCAGCAGGTGCTCGAAGCGCTGGACGAATACCGCGTCGATGTCGCCGCCTCTTCGCAGTTGCTGGAAGACCCGCGCTTGATCCGCCGCGTGCTCGGCACCGACCCCCTGGTGCTGGCGGTACATCGCAATCATCCCTTGGCCAAGCTTGATCATGTGCCACTGACCGCCCTGGCTGGGCACACCTTGTTGATGCGAGAAGCGGGCTCCACTACACGCAGGTTGACGGAAGAAATGCTCCAAGGCGCCGGCGTAAGTTACGGCCCACTGTTGGAGATCGGCAGCCGCGAGTCGATTCGCGAAGCGGTGCTGCGCAATATCGGCATCAGCATCATCGCCCGCCAGGAAGTGCCCCATGACCCACAACTGCGGGTACTGACCATCGAGAATGCGCCGCAGATCCCGGAGTACTTGTACTGCCTCAAGGAGCGCAAAGGCGCGCGGCTGCCGGCGGCCTTCCTCGGCCTGGCTCAAGAGATGTCTCCCATCTGAAGTGTTGCGGTGGTCTTGAGGGCCAATCGGGCAAGCCCCCTCCCCATTTGACCGAGTTCCAACATGGAAATGCGGTCACCTGTGGGAGGGGGCTTGCCCCCGATTGCGGTAGACCAGGCAACACAAATCCACCAATACAACTATCGCCACGTTTTGCCTTCCTGCCACACGAGCGACGCATTGCCCGCCTAGCATGGCCTTCATCCGTTCGATGAGGTGCCACCATGCACACAGCCCTGACCCAACCCGGCGCGCCCATGAAGGTGCGCGGTATCCAGAAACGCTTCGGCGCCTTTACCGCGTTGGACCACGTGTCCCTGGACGTCGCCGCGGGTGAGCTGGTGTGCCTGCTGGGGCCGTCCGGCTGCGGCAAGACCACCTTGCTGCGCTGCATTGCCGGCCTGGAGCGCCAGGACAGTGGCGAACTTTACCTGGGTGATCGTGACGTTTCCCTGCTGCCGCCCCAGGCGCGGGACTACGGCATTCTGTTCCAGTCCTACGCGCTGTTTCCCAATCTGACCATCGAAGCGAACATCGGCTACGGCCTCACCGGTAGTGGTCGCGATGAAGTGCGCCAGCGTGTTGGGCAGATGCTCGAACTGGTCGGTCTGGTGGGCAGCGAAAAGAAATATCCCGGCCAGCTCTCCGGCGGCCAGCAGCAGCGTGTTGCCCTGGCCCGTGCCTTGGCGCCGGCGCCTTCATTGTTGCTGTTGGACGAACCCATGTCGGCCCTCGACGCCCGCGTACGCGAGCACCTGTGCACCGAGTTGCGCCAACTGCAACGACGCCTGGGCATCACCACGTTGATGGTCACCCACAACCAGGACGAAGCCATGTTGATGGCCGACCGCATTGCCGTGATGAACAACGGCAAGGTCGAGCAATACGCCACGCCCCAGGAGATTTACGACCGCCCGGCCACGCCGTTCGTGGCGGAGTTTGTCGGCCAGGGCAATTGGCTGCCTTTCAGCCGTAACAGCGTGAGCCATGCCCAGGTCGGCGGGATGAACATGCGCCTGGCCGACGATGCCGGCGTGGCCAAGTCCGGTCGCCTGTTCTGTCGCCCGGAAGCCATCAGCGTCAATCCGCCAGTGCACGAGGAAAACCTGTTCCCGGCCAAGGTCCGCGAGATCACCTTCCTCGGTAACCGCTGCCGCATGAGCTTTGAACTGGAGCAACTGCCTGGCCATCCGCTGCTGGCCGAACTGGCCCCGGAAGCCATGCCGCGCCTGGGTGCGCAGGATATCTGGGTGGCCTTGCCGCCACGCAGCCTGCAGGTGTTTGCCTGAGATGGCCGCTGTTATGACCCTGCCGCGTCAGATATCCCATGCCGAAATCGGCGACCGCTTCTTCGTGCTCGGCGGCAAACTGCTATGGCTGCTTTTACTCGGCGTTGCGGTGTTGATGCCATTGCTGGCGATCTTCTGGCGTGGCTTCAGCAGCGAAGCCGGGCAGGGCGGGGGGCTGGTTGCTGCGCGGGAATTGCTCAGCAGCGCCAACTTCCACTGGCTGCTGGGCAATAGCCTGAAGTCTCCCTCAGCGTTGCGGCCATTGTCGTACCGCTGGCCTACCTGTTTGCCTACGCCCTGCAACGCACGTTGATTCCGGGCAAGGCGATCTGGCGTGGCCTGTCGCTGCTGCCGCTGATGGCGCCTTCGATGCTGCCGGGGATTGCGTTGGTGTACCTGTTCGGCAACCAGGGCATGTTGCGCGGGCTGCTCTCGGAGAATATCTATGGTTTCTGGGGGATTGTTCTGGGGGAGGTGATCTACACCTTCCCCCATGCGCTGATGATTCTGCTGTCGGCGCTCTCCTTGGCCGATGCGCGGCTGTTCGACGCGGCGTCCAGCATGGGCGCCAGCCCGGCCCGGGCTTTTCGCAGCATCACCTGGCCAGCCACGCGCCAGGCGGTGTTCGCCGCGTTCTGCCTGGTGTTCACCCTGACCATCACCGACTTCGGCGTGCCCGTGGTGGTCGGCGGTGATTACCAGGTGCTGGCGCTGGAAGCCTACAAAGCGGTGGTCGGCCAGCAACAATTTGGTCGCGGCGCGTTGATCGGTATGGTGCTGTTGCTGCCGGCGCTGTTCAGCTTTGGCGTGGATGCCTGGTTGCGCCGGCGTCATGGCGATTCCATGAGCGGTCGCGCCCAGGTGTTCCGCCCGGCGCCATCGCGGGTAAGGGATGGTTGCTACCTGGCCATCGTCCTGCTGATCTGCGCCGTGTTGCTGCTGGTGTTCGGCATGGCGGTGTATTCGTCGCTGGTGAAATTCTGGCCGTACAACCTGTCGCTGTCGCTCAATCACTATCAGTTTGAAGACACGGCCGGTGGCGGCTGGCTGGCCTATCGCAACAGCCTGACCATGGCCCTGTGCACGGCATTGATCGGCAGTGTGCTGATCTTCACCGGCGCCTACCTGATGGAAAAAACCAAAGGCCAGAAGGGCTTGAACCTGGCGCTGCGCATGCTCAGCTTTGTGCCGATGGCCGTGCCGGGCTTGGTGCTGGGCCTGGGCTACGTGTTTTTCTTCAACCTCAATGGCAACCCGCTGCACGTGTTCTACGGCTCCATGACCCTGCTGGTGGTGTGCACCATTGCGCACTATTTGACCACTGCACAGATGACCGCCACCACCGCACTGCGCCAGTTGGACGCCGAGTTTGAAGCCGCCGCGCTGTCGCTCAAGGCGCCGCTGTACCTCCATTACCTGCGTGTCACGGTGCCGATCTGCCTGCCGGCGCTGCTGGACATCGTGCGCTACCTGTTTGTGTCGGCGATGACCACCGTGTCCGCCGCGATCTTCCTCTACAGCCCCGACACTATTCTCGCCGCTGTCGCCGTGCTGAACATGGACGACGCCGGCAATGTGGGCGGCGCGGCGGCTATGTCAACCCTGATCCTGTTCACCTCGGCCAGCGTCTCGCTGCTGCTGGCGTGGGCCTCACGTGGCGCGTTGCGCCGCTCCCAAGCCTGGCGCCAGACCGCGCCCGGCCAATAATCCCTGAAGGAGGTGTTCCATGTTCAAGCCCCTGGCGCTGGTCGCTGCCGTACTCACTGCATTCAGCCTGAATGCCTTCGCCAAGACCGAGCTGACCGTGTACACGGCCCTCGAAGCCGAGCAGTTGAAGACCTATAAAAAGGCCTTCGAGCAAGCCAACCCTGACGTTGAGATCAAGTGGGTCCGCGACTCCACCGGCATCATCACCGCCAAGCTGCTGGCCGAGAAAGACCGCCCGCAAGCCGACGTGGTGTGGGGCCTGGCGGCCTCCAGCCTGGCGATCCTCGACCAGCAAGGCATGCTCGACAATTACGCACCGAAGGACCTGGACAAGATCGGCAAAAACTACCGCGACCCCGCCAACCCACCGGCCTGGGTCGGCATGGACGTGTGGGCCGCGACCATCTGCTTCAACACCGTCGAAGCCGAGAAACAGGGCCTGAGCAAACCGGTGAGCTGGCAAGACCTGACCAAGCCCGAGTACAAGGGCAAGATCGTCATGCCCAACCCGGCTTCTTCCGGCACCGGCTTCCTGGACGTAAGCGCGTGGCTGCAGACCTTTGGCGAGAAGCAAGGCTGGCAGTACATGGACGACCTGCACCAGAACATCGGCCAGTACGTTCACTCCGGTTCCAAGCCGTGCAAGCTGGCGGCGTCGGGGGAATTTCCGATTGGGATTTCGTTTGAGTACCCGGCGGTGCAGCTCAAGCGCCAGGGCGCGCCGCTGGACATCATCCTGCCCAAAGAAGGCCTGGGTTGGGACATCGAAGCCACGGCCGTGATCAAGGGCAGCGCCCACGCCGATGCGGCGAAAAAACTGGCCGATTTCTCCGCCAGCCCTGCGGCGATGGAGTTGTACAAGGACAACTTCGCCGTGCTCGCCCAGCCGGGTATCGCCAAGCCGCAGACTGAATTGCCGGCGGACTATGAGCAGCGTCTGATCAAGAATGACTTTGTGTGGGCATCGAAGAATCGCGACAGCATCCTGACGGAATGGCGCAAGCGCTATGACGGCAAGTCGGAGAAGGTGGCGGGTCAGTAATTGCTCCGTTTGGGCTGATGGCCTCATCGGGGCGAGCCCCCTCCCACAGGTGGTACGCATTCCAAATGTGGGAGGGGCTTGCCCCCGATGAGGCCTTGAAAACAGGACATCACTTCATGACACAACTACTGATCATCGGCGCCGGCATCCTCGGCCTGTCCCACGCCTACGCGGCCGCCAAGCGCGGCCTCAAGGTCAAGGTGTTCGAGCGCAGCGCCACGCCATTGGGCGCCTCGGTGCGTAACTTCGGCCAGGCGCTGGTCACCGGCCAACCACCGGGCCCGATGCTCGACCTGGCGCGGGAAAGCCGCGAGATCTGGGGCCACTGGGCACACGTCGCCGGCCTGCAGCTCAAGCGCAATGGCTCGTACCTGTTCGCCCGCACCGAAGCCGAAGAACATTTGTTGGAAGCCTTCTGCGCCGGTCGCGCCCAAGAGCACGGCTACAACGTTGAGTTGCTGCAAGGCGCGGCCATGAAGGACCTGTACGGCGGCCAATTCCGCCATCACCGCGCCGCGCTGCATGGCAAGGACGATCAACAACTGTATTCCCGCGAGGCGATTGCGGCGCTGATCAACTACCTGGCTCAGGAATTGAAGGTGGAGTTTCACTTTTCAACCCTGGTGCGCGATGTAGAGCCAGGCCAACTGCACAGCACAGCGGGGAGCTTTCGCGGCGAGCAGATCATCGTCTGCTCCGGCCACGATTACCAAACCCTGCTCGCCGAATCGATCGCCGAACTCAACCCGAGCATCTGCCGCCTGCAAATGCTCCGTGCGCGGCCGGCGGTGAATCTGAACCTGCAACACGCCTTGCTCACCGGTTTGAGCTGCGTGCATTACGGCGCTTTCGCCGACTTGCCCGAAGCCGCGCCCGTACAGGCGCAGATCCTGCGCGAAGCCCCCTACCTGCATGAGCACGGCATTCACCTGCTGATCAGCCCGACGCCTCATGGCGAACTGATCATCGGTGATTCCCACGACTATGGCAGCGATGCATCACCGTTCAACGCCGAACAGGTGGATGACTGGATGATCGAATTGGCCGAGCAGACCCTCGGTTGCAGGATCCAGGTGGTGGAGCGTTGGCAGGGCGTCTATGGCGCGCGTGGCCCCGGACCGTTTTCGTTCGTGCGGGCGGCGCCAGGCGTGAGCGCAGCGTTGATGCACACCGGCGTGGGCATGAGCGTGGGGCCGGCAATGGCCGAGCGCAATATCCGCACGTTATGGGGGCCAGCGTGATGAACCGGGAACAGGTGATTGCCGAGGTCTTCGGCTTGTATGAGCGGCACGGCGCGGCGGATTACATCGGCGAGCCCGTGTCGCAGATCGAACACATGTCCCAGGCCGCGCAACGGGCGATGGCCGAGGGCTTCGATGATGAAGTGGTGCTGGCGGCGTTCTTCCACGACATCGGCCATCTCTGCGGCCATCTCTACGGTCAGGCTGGCGAGGGCATGGGCGGTTATGGCGTGGTCAGCCATGAACGGCTGGGGGCGGATTATTTGCGGCGGGCGGGCTTCAGCGAGCGCATGGCCAAGTTGGTGGAGTACCACGTACAGGCCAAGCGTTACCTGACCTTCAGCCAGCCGGATTATTACGCGTGTCTGAGCGAAGCCAGCCGTCGAACCCTGGCCTACCAGGGTGGCGTGATGACAGCCGAGGAAGCCCAGGCCTTTGAGCAAGACCCGTTGTGCGCAGTCAGTGTGCGCATGCGCCACTGGGACGAGCAGGCCAAGGACATGCATGTATCGCTGCTGGACCTTGAGGTGCTCAAAGCCAAGGCCTTGCAGCTACTGGTTGATCAGGATTCGTCCAACCGTTGAGCCAAGGCTTCGACCTGCTCCTGGCGCTCGGCCTGGCTCAGCCTGGCGTGGGGGTTGAGCGACGACCATTGCGGGTGGGCCCGGGCTTTGTGCAGCGCGTCCGGCAATTTGCCTTCGCGCCAGGTTTTGTCCTGGGGCGTGTCGACCTTGATGCTGTGTATCGCCGCATGGCCGCGCAGGTCCAGAGCCTTGAGTAACTGGCGTTGACGCAGGGCCAGCAGGCGCAGCACGCTGTCGTCGACGGTCAACTCGCGTTGGCCCTTGATCTTGCCCAGCAGGCGACTGCCATAGCTGCGCGCGGTTTGCAGCGCGCCCCCGGCGATGGCGCCGGCCAGGGCGGCGGCGCCCAGCGTCAGCCCACCGACCAGCAGATCCACCCCGGCACCCGCCGCCGCACCGGCAGCGATCCCGCCACCCACACGCACACCGAGT
>NZ_JADDUM010000071.1 GCF_015163715.1 Pseudomonas cyclaminis | reverse complement strand
AATGTGGGAGGGGCTTTGCCCCCGATGGCGATGTCTCAGTAAACACATCCGTTACTGAACCACCACATCGGGAGCAAGCCCCCTCCCACACGTTTTACTGCTGCAGATCGATTGGCGCGCTGGAGGCCACCGGTGCGCCACCGGGCACACCAATTTCAGTGGGCAGACCATCTTCGGCCGCAACCACGTCACGCACCTGATCCCAGTTCACCCGCAGGTTATTGGCCAGGTCTTCACGCTTGAGCAAGGCGTTGATCACCGCCGTGTGCTTGTCGACCACCGATGGCGTTCCGTCATCGTTCAACGGTGTATGCGCTTCCAGATAGACCTTGCCGCCGCTGCTGCCGAACTTGTAGGCATCATTGATGATGCGCACCGAAGTGCCCACCGGCACCATGCCAGCCATCTCCAGCACGTTATTGTTGAACATGCGGAAGCAACCATGACTGGTACGTGTACCAATGCCGAACTTCATGTTTGAACCGTGGATCAGGTAACCCGGTGTGCCCAGCGTGAACTTGAACGGGCCCAGCGGGTTATCCGGGCCTGCAGGCACCACGTTCGGCAATGGATCACCATTGGCGGCGTGTTCGGCCTTGATCGAGGCCGGCGGCGTCCAGGTCGGATTAGGCGTCTTGGCGATGATGCTGGTATGGGCAATCGGCGAGCCCCAGCCTTCACGGCCAATCCCTAACGGGAAGGTGTAGACCACGTTTTGGCCCTTGGGGAAATAGTAGAGCCGGTATTCCGCCAGGTTGATGACGATGCCCTCGCGAGGCCCCGGCGGCAGGATAAACCGTGTCGGCAGCACGATCTCGGTGCCCGCCCCCGGCAACCAGGCATCGATACCCGGGTTGGCCGCGACCATTTCCGAATAGCCCAGGTCGTACGTGGTGCCCAGGTCGGCGAAGGTGTCTTCGTATTTGGCCTTGATCACCTGGACTTGACCGACGATATCTTCACCCGGCGGTGGCAAGGGCAGCTGCAAAGCGGATGCAGAGCCCGCTGCACAGAGCGCAGCGAGAGACAGGCAGCAGGTGACGACGGAGAGGCGCGACAACATCCGGAAAATCCTTCGCAGAACGACGGGTAGGTTAAAGGCGAGCCGCAAGCTGCAAGCCTTCAGCCGCTAGCTTACAGCTTATCGCTGGAAGCTTGCAGCAGCTTCTATAGCTCAAAACGCAGCTCAGGCCAGATCGGCGGCGTGCCGCGCTTCTGGGACTCAAGGATGGCCCGGCACAAGGGGCACAGGCGCTGATCCTGGAAAATCGAGCGATCGACCCGCGACCAGCGAGGTTGCGCTGGCAGCAAGGTGCCGCACAGCGTGCGATCGATGGAGCCGCCCAGTTCCAGCTGACGCGTCACCAGATGCACCCGCACTTCCTGGCAGGCGAACAGATCCAGCTGCTCGTCCGGCTCGATCAGTTGGTAGTTAAACAGGGACCAGGCAGGACGCGACATCGGGGGCTCCAGATCGGGGGGGGCGCCACCTTAGCCGAAAGCCTGCCGGTAGAAAAGCGTCATAGCAGCGGTTTTAACGTCGGCCAGACATTTTCCAGCAACTTGCCCTGGGCAGCGACCGCCGGGTGCAGCCCGTCCGCCTGCATCAACTCCGGATGGCCGCCGACGCCTTCAAGGAAAAACGGCACCAAAGGCACCTTTTTTTGCTCGGCGACATCGCCGAATACCTTTGCGAAGGCATCGACATAACGCTTCCCGTAGTTGGGCGGAATCTGCATGCCCAGCAACAGCACCTTGGCGCCGCTGTCCTGGGACTTCTGGATCATCGAAGCAAGATTTTGTTGCAATTGCGCAGGTGGCTGGCCACGAAGGCCGTCATTGCCACCCAATTCGATAACCACTACGTCAGGCTTATGCTCTGCAAGCGCCGCCGGCAGCCGCGCGAGGCCTCCGGCACTGGTATCGCCACTGATGGACGCATTGACCACTTTATCGTCGAAACCTTCCTTCTTGAGCCGTTGCTCCAGCAAGGCAACCCACCCTTTGCGTGTATCCAGGCCGAAACCGGCACTGATACTATCGCCAACGATCAGGACTGTACCCGCCGCTGCGTTCTGGGCCATGCACATCAAGGCCAGGCCAGCACTCAAAAACCACATTCGCATCGGATTCTCCATGGGCGCAAGCATTCTCACCGCGCGGAACCTTAGCAAAGTGGTTCCCAGCGCGGAAGGTGAACTGACTATCCTGCACGAACTGAGCCTGGAACTGAACAAGGGCGATAGCCTGGCTATCGTCGGCAGTTCCGGCTCCGGTAAATCCACCCTCCTTGGCCTGCTGGCCGGCCTCGACCTGCCCAGCAGCGGCGAAGTCACCCTTGCCGGACAAGCCCTCAGCCGCCTCGACGAAGACCAGCGTGCGCGTATCCGCGCCGAACACGTGGGTTTTGTATTCCAGTCATTCCAACTGCTCGACAGCCTCAATGCGCTGGAGAACGTCATGCTGCCGTTGGAGTTGGATGGCCGCAAGGATGCCCGCGAGCGCGCCAAGCACCTGCTGGAGCGCGTGGGCCTCGGCCAACGCCTGACCCACTCGCCGCGCCAGCTTTCCGGTGGCGAGCAACAGCGTGTAGCCATTGCCCGCGCCTTTGCCGCCGAACCGGACGTGCTGTTTGCCGACGAACCCACGGGCAACCTCGACAGCCACACCGGTGAGCGCATCAGCGACCTGCTGTTCGAGCTCAATAAAGAGAGCGGCACGACCCTGGTGCTGGTCACCCATGACGAGCGCCTGGCCCACCGTTGCCGACGCCTGATCCGCCTTGAAGCCGGCCTGATGGTCGCGCCCCTGGAGCCTTGATGGCACGTTTGCCGCTGTTGCGCCTGTTCAGCCTTGCCATGCGTCAATTGCTGCGCGATGCCCGCGCCGGCGAATTGCGCGTGCTGTTCTTCGCCCTGCTGGTGGCCGTGGCCGCCAGTACCGCTATCGGTTATTTCGGCGCCCGCCTCAACGGCGCCATGATGCTGCGTGCCACCGAGTTCCTTGGCGCCGACCTGGTGCTGGAAGGAAGCTCACCTGCCCGCACCGAGCAAATCCGCTCCGGGACCGAGCTGGGCCTGGATCACGCTCGCGTCGTGGAGTTTTCCAGTGTTATCGCCACCGATAACGGTATCCAGCTCTCCAGCATCAAGGCGGTCAACGAGCAATACCCGTTGCGAGGCGAACTGAAGAGCGCTGCCGCGCCCTTTGGCGATGAAACCCCTGGCGGAGGCCCCAAGCCCGGTGAAGCCTGGGTGGAGGCGCGACTGCTGACGGCATTGGACCTCAAGGTCGGCGACAGCGTCGATGTCGGCATGAAAACCCTGCGCCTCGCCCGCGTGCTCACCTACGAACCGGATCGCGCCGGCAACTTCTACAGCCTCACGCCGAGGGTGATGATCAACCTGGCGGACCTGGATGCCACCGGCGTGGTCCAGCCCGGCAGCCGCGTCAGCTACCGTGAACTGTGGCGCGGGCCCCAGGGCAGCACAGCGCTGCAAACCTATCGTGACCTGCTCAAGCCGGGCCTGGCCGCCAACCAGCGCCTGCAGGACTCGCGGGACGGGAACCAGCAGATTGGCGGCGCCCTGGGCAAAGCCGAGCGCTATCTGAACATGGCCAGCCTGGTCGCCGTGCTGCTGGCTGGCGTGGCCGTCGCCTTGTCGGCCAACCGCTTTGCCACCCGACGCTTCGACGCCAGTGCATTACTGCGCTGCCTGGGATTGTCACGACGCGAAGCCATGTTGCTGTTCAGCCTGCAACTGACGGTGCTGGGTTT
This sequence comes from Pseudomonas cyclaminis, assembly GCF_015163715.1. Taxonomy (GTDB): domain Bacteria; phylum Pseudomonadota; class Gammaproteobacteria; order Pseudomonadales; family Pseudomonadaceae; genus Aquipseudomonas; species Aquipseudomonas cyclaminis. The sequence continues at coordinate 13,834 of NZ_JADDUM010000071.1, read as the reverse complement.
GCTGGCGAGCCTGGCCGGTGCCCTGCTCGGTTGGCTGGCGCAGTTTGGCCTGTTCTATTTCCTGCACGACCTGCTGCCGGCAGATGTGCCCCCCGGCGGACTGTTGCCCGCCGTTGCCGGGATCGGCACCGGGCTGGTCGCGCTCGCGGGCTTCGCCCTACCACCGCTGGCCGCACTCGGGCGCGTACCGCCGCTGCGCGTATTGCGGCGCGACCTGCTGCCCATCCCGTCCAGCACCTGGATGGTCTATGGCGCTGCGCTGTTTGCCCTCGGCCTGATCATGTGGCGCCTGAGCCTGGACCTGGTGCTGACCTTCGCCCTGCTGGGCGGCGGCGTGGTGGCGGCGCTGGTCCTTGGCGGCTTGCTTCTGCTGCTGTTGCAAAGCCTGCGGCGCCTTCTGGCCCGTGCCTCCCTGCCCTGGAGATTGGGCTTGGGCCAACTGCTGCGCCACCCATTGGCAGCGGCCGGCCAGTCACTGGCGTTTGGCTTGATCCTATTGTCCATGGGCTTGATCGCCTTGCTGCGTGGCGAATTGCTCGATACCTGGCAAAACCAGTTGCCCAAGGATGCGCCCAACTATTTCGCGCTGAACATCCTGCCGGCCGACAAGGACGCCTTTGGCGCCCGCCTGCTGGAAGTGCAGGCCCAATCCGCGCCACTGTACCCAGTGGTGCCGGGCCGGCTGATCAGTATCAACGGCGAACCGGTGCAGGACATTGTCAGCAAGGACTCCAGCGGCGACCGCGCAGTACAACGCGACCTGAGCCTGACCTGGGCCGCCGACCTGCCGCCTGGCAATGCCCTGACCTCAGGTTCGTGGTGGTCAAAACAACCGACTGATGAGGTACCGGGCGTGTCGGTAGAAGCCAAGGTCGCAGAAAGCCTCAAGCTCAAGCTGGACGATCACCTGGTGTTCACCATCGCCGGGGAAAATCGTGAAGCGCGGGTCACCAGCCTGCGAACCATCAACTGGGATAACTTCCAGCCGAACTTCTTCATGATTTTCCAGCCGGGGACCTTGAAGAACCTGCCTGCCACCTACCTGACCAGCTTCTACCTCGCGCCGGGGCATGACCAACAGATCGTCGATCTGTCGCGAGCCTTTCCGGCGGTGACGATCCTGCAGGTCGAGGCCTTGCTGGAGCAGCTGCGCAGCATCCTCGCCCAAGTGACCCTCGCGGTGGAATACGTGCTGTTGTTTGTACTGGCTGCGGGAATGGCCGTGTTGTTCTCGGGCCTACAGGCCACCTTGGACGAGCGCATTCGCCAAGGCGCGCTGCTGCGGGCGCTGGGCGCGGAGCGCAAGTTGCTGGTCAAGGCGAGGCGTATCGAGTTTGGCTTACTGGGCGCCGTCAGTGGCTTGCTGGCGGCACTGGGCACCGAGCTGGTGACGTGGGTGCTGTACCGTTATGCCTTCGACCTGGCCTGGCACCCGCACCCGTGGCTGTTGCTACTGCCGGTGATCGGCGCCGTACTGATCGGTGCTGCCGGTGTATTCGGAACACGCCGCGCGTTGAATGCCAGCCCGCTGACGGTATTGCGCGAAGGCTGAAACGCCGATGCCCGCACTCTTTAACGAATGCGGGCCATCACTGCCTACTTCACATATTCAATCCCGGTGATCCACCAGCACACTTCACCACCTGGCGTCTGCACGATGGCCTCATCGTCGACTTCCTTGCGCAACAAGGCACGAGCCATCGGTGAGTCAATGGATATGTAATCCATCCGATCGTAAATCTCGTCATAGCCAACGATGCGAAAACGCTTGGTCTCGCCCTGCTCGTTTTCAATATCCACCCAGGCGCCAAAAAAGACCTTCCCTTCCTGCTCGGGCATGTACTCCACCACGCGCATGTCTTCCAGGCGCTTGCGCAAGTAACGCACACGTCGGTCGATTTCGCGCAGCAGCTTCTTGTTGTACTGGTAGTCGGCATTCTCGCTGCGATCCCCCAGAGAGGCGGCCCACGTCACCTTGCGCGTGGTATCCGGGCGCTTCTCGCGCCACAGATAATCCAGCTCTTTCTTCAGCGCTTCATGACCTTCTTTGGTAATCAGCTTGGTACTCAAACGCTTGCATCCCCAGGCAATGTCCACAGGTGCCGATAGGCCAGGCAATCACATCCTGGCTTCGGTTGGCTGGCACTGATAATAAATGAACCCGGGAAAGTAGCCAGGCCAGTCTAACCATCCAGGGCCTGATCCAGTTCAAGCAGCATACCGCGCAAACTCTGGCGCAAGCCTGACACTTGCGAGGTCATCACCTTCAGGGCTTCGGTCCGCTGACTGACAGCCAACGACTGGTCATGCAGTTGAGTGGTGCGCTGTTCCAATTCCCGGTTCCGCTCATCCAGCTGAATTTGCTCTTGCTGCAATCGGGCCTGCCACTGATCAAGCGCCGTTTCCCGTTCGATGGCAGCAAGTTTTTGTTGGGTCAGCTCCTGAGCGACGCGGGCAAGGTTGGTCAGCGTACTGTCCACTTCGAACAAGGTACTCTGGGGCAGTGGGGCCAGATGCTTCGGCTGCTCCGGGACGTCTGGCACATTCGGGACAACAGGCTCTGCCGGCACCATGGTCATGGGCATTTCGACGGGGGCCTGTCGCGGCTCTTCTACCGTAGGCTCATGAATAGGCAGCCGGGGAGGCTCAACCGGGTTCACGCCCCGGGTAGGCGCGCTCATTTTCGATGAGAAACGAATGGAAGGCACGATTAATGAAGCGCTTTCGATTGCCGGCATCACCGGAGCAGACATACCCAGAGTAATGACCTTCATCACCAACGCCTTCTTGATGATCACCGAGTGATGTTCCTCGGGCCTGGCTGGCGGCAACTTGCAGCCTTTCAAATCGACGAAATGGTAAGGCACCTGGGTTTCGGTAACAGCACCCGCCTTGGCCCCCGATGCCGCTGATGTGAGAATCTGCTTGAACACATGCATTGCCACTTGCAGGTCTTCCTTGGATTCAACACCGCCCAAAAAATACCGATCAAGTTTTTTGCGCAAGGCCGCGATATACACCCTGGAACTCGCCGGTTCCACCTCTTCATCCAGACTATAAACAAGGAAGTTGGAGGCAATCTGACCTACAGCAAACCCACAGAGCAATGCACCGTTGACCGGAGCATCCTGACCGTCGCGTTCAAGAACAAGGGTACGTAGAAGCATCATGGTAATCAGGCCTCGTTACAAGTTTCGGAAACGCTCTATAACCTTCAGATAAACACACGACAACCGACAACCAAAGGTTCAAAAAGCGCAAAGCAATTGTTCCAGCGATTTGCCCGGCGCGCACGTAGGACTTTCCTTATTAAGACTGACCGGCGTTCCCAAAAACAGCTATTACTCGTACCCTTTTCAACCTCTCCTCTACGCCGCACTAAAATAAATGATAGAAATAATCAACCTGACAAAGCATTCAAACAGGAAAAAAATAATCAGCGATTTCTCATTTAGCGCAAACAAACAGGAATGCCTGGGACTGTTCGGGAAAGATCCTACAGTTAAAACCACACTACTCGATTTGATTTCGGGTTCGAGCGCACCGTCCAGCGGTCATATACTCATTCAAAACTTCAATACTAAAACCCATCCGCTTAAAACAAAAAAAATCATCGGTTACCAACGCCAGCGGTGCCTCAGTCATCCTACGATGTCGGTTAAAGAGTTCCTCGACTACATAGCCACCCTTCGCGGACTCCATGGCAATGAAAAACGCGCACGGGTAGAACACGCCGCTACGCAACTGGAGCTATTGCCAGTACTCAACGCCTCCCTTGACGTTCTTTCCACCGGTTTAAAGCGCAAAGTCGCCATTGCCCAGGCCATCCTGCATGCACCGGCCTTGCTATTGCTGGATGAACCTACCGAGGGATTCACGCCTGACCAGAAACACAAATTCAGGGTGCTCATACAGGCATTGACGCAAGACATGACGGTGATCGTTGCATCCCGCCACTGCGATGAATTGTCCGAGTTCTGCACGCGCGCGCTGGTTATCGCAGGCGATCGTCTGGTAACCGATACCCCCATGCCGGATCTACAAAGCGACTCCCGCCACTTCCAAGCCGTGACACTTGCTTCAGACATGCCCCTGGACTTGCTCGCCCTCGCTGTGCTGCCTGGGGTCGCGGGCATCGAGGAGCATCGGCATGCCCCCGGCACGGTGACCGTCCTGGCCATGCCAGGACACATCATCTACCCCCACATCAACACGCTCATTGCCAATCGCCGCTGGAAAATCAACTCACTGAATCTAGAGCCTGGTCGCATGAGCGATGTGGTTCACCATCTGAGCCGAGAGGCCTCTCTTTGAAACTGCTGTCCGCCATTTTCAAGCGTCAGTTCGCTCACTATGCCAGCGCACCCGGCACCTACTTGAGTGTCGCCATCTTTTCAGTAACGTCCGTGACATTGGGGTTGCACATGAGCCCGTGGCCGGAACAAGACAACAGCCACTTGCAGATTTTCTTCCAGTTACACCCCTGGCTCTATTTATTATTGATACCCATGCTGGCAGCGCAGCTCTGGTCGGACGAGTCCAACTCTGGCTTTCTCGACCTGATGAAAACACTGCCGATCACGACATTTGAATGGGTGGTCGGCAAATTCCTGGCCGCCTGGGTCGTGGTAGGCATAGCCCTGATGTTGACGTTCCCCCTCGTCATCATTACCAACTACTTGGGCAAGGCAGACAACAGCGTTATTGCCTCACAATTTATGTCGAGCTGGCTGTTGGCAGGGAGTTATTTATCGGTCGGCTGTTTCATGTTCACATTAGTACGTCAGCGCGCCGCCCTGTTCATACTGACATTGGCCTTGCTGCTCGTCGTCAGCGGCCTTTCTTATTTACTCGATGCTCTTGAGCATCAAGCCCCCATCTGGGCGGTAGACAGCCTGGTATCCCTCAACCCTTTTTCAAGGTACAGCGCGATCGACAATGGAAAACTCGCGCTTCGCGACACGCTTTACTTCATTAGCATAATCCTGACCTTTCTAGCAGCGACAACAGTAACCCTCAACTACAAACACAGCTGAGAAGGAAAGCCCTCCATGCGACCTACTCTGCGCACTGGCATGACACTTATTGTCATATTGTTACTATTTTTGGCGTTCAACTTAGTGTGGGTCGCAAAGCTTCCTGATATCCGCTGGGACTTATCACGAGAGAAAACCCACACCCTGTCTCCTCAAGCCCAACAATTACTCGCGTCATTGGAAAATCCCCTGGACGTGTATTACTTCAATGCCCACAACGACCCGAAACGAAGCTACGCCTTGAAACGCTATGGCAAGCGCATCGAGGACCTATTGCTGGAGTACGAAAAAGCAGCGAAGGGCATGATCAACCTACACCTTATTGATCCCAAACCTTATTCAGAAGATGCCTACAAAGCCAAACTGTTCGGTCTCGACGACACAGCGGGCTTCCTGGGGCTGATCGGCACCCGCGCCGGGCACGGAGCGCAACGCATCCAATCGTTCAGCCTGGACCGGGAGCCATTGCTCGAATATGAAATCAGCCATCTGATCCATAAACTGCAACACCCAGAGCGCGCCGTCATAGGGCTGGTGCCAGGGCTGGAGATGGGAGAGTCAGCTGGCCGCTTGCTGAAGGAACTGCAGCGACACTTCAACCTGGTCAATCTGGGCGCAAGCGCCGAGCGCATACCGGAGCAGGTCAAAACGCTCATGGTCGTGCATCCACGGGCACTGCCTGAGCGGTCACTGTATGAGATTGAACAATTTGTATTGAAGGGCGGTAAATTAATGATGTTTATCGATCCCATCAGCGAGCAACACTCGAACACGCGTGCGCCCCATAACCGGCTGACCGAGTTGCTTGCGGCTTGGGGTATACAGATGCAGGAGGACAAGTTTCTAGTCGACAGCCGTTATACCGCGTCAATGACGCCGGAGCCCGGTCAGCCAGTGATGCCGCATCCAGGCAGTCTGGATCTGCCTCCCCAGGCAATGAATGCACACGACATCAGCAGCCGCAAAGTGAACAACGTGGCGGTATCGAGCAGCGGCGCCCTCACGCGTCGCCAAAAAGGGCGCACGACCTTCACCCCTCTCCTGCAAAGCTCTGGCCAATCTGCCTTGGTGGAGACCAACCGATTTGCCTCTCCAAACGAGTTCGACTCAATGGCCGATGAGGCCTCCACTCAAGCGCAACGCCATGTGATTGCCGCTCGCATAGAGGGTCCGGCTTATTCAGTATTCCCGGACCGCCTCGAAGGACAGCCAGCAGGTGTGCAAAAAGCGGCGCTCATCCATGTGGTGGTGGTTGCCGACACTGACTTGCTCACAGACCAAGTCAACAGCACGGCGTCCGACGGCAATACCCTGTTTGTGTTGAATACACTGGATAACTTGTCCGCAAGCGATGCGTTGCTCAATATTCGCCCACGTGCGGTGGCGAACAGGTCACCGAACATGCTCGAACGAATGCGTGACGACGCTGCACACACTTACAGTGAGAAGGCGAGTGAGTTGGAGCGGCGCTGCTACGTACTGAGCAGGAGTGGAAAAGGCTGAGCCCAGAGCCCGCCAACCTCAGTTCCCAGGCAGTGGACAGCACCACCCAACTGCTTGCACTAAACAAAGAGCGCCTGCGCTTACCCATGGAATTGCATGCCTTGAAGGCCGAGGCATACGCACGTGTGCACTTCCTGGAGTTCGCAATGAAACTGGTGGTGACGTTGGCGATCCCGCTGACGCTGTGCCTGATTGCCTGGGTGGTGTTTCTAGGTAATCGACGACGTCGATTGCGAGCGGACGCCGTGCGTCATTGAGTCTTTAACGCCTGGCAATCAGCCCCTGCCGGGCAATGCGGGTCAACTCTCGGATGACCTCCTGCGCGTTGCTGGCGCTGGGTGCCTGAATAACCGCCAGGTCGAAGCTGTTACTTGCAAAGCGGGCCAGGGAATCGCCGTCTTCGACAAACTGGATCAGGAACGCCGAAGGCGCCCGGTGCGACGTGGCCAGCCGTCCAGATAACGTAGCAACGTCGGCTGGTGCTTGCCGCCCAGGAGGATTTTTGGATTGCGTTGAGTGAGGTCCGCAGTGATCGGAGCCAGGCGTATCAGGGGGCGTAGTGCATTCATCGTGTCGTGTCTCTGCCTCAAAAGTCTGCGGGCAGGTGAGAGGCAACACCGAACCAGCGCTTTAGCGGTATTTCGAAGCTGTCTCCTCAGGGGAAAACAGGCTTCTGTCGGGCTGCATCGAGTCCCAGTGGCGCCCCGCAATTAGCTGTTTAAATCGGCGCATGGGCAGCATCCTAGAGAAGCCGGAGGGCCGATGTCAAGAATCCCGAGCAATGAAAAGGCCCGCACATGGCGGGCCTTTTCAGGGTGCTGCAGAGCGATCAGTCAGCGATGGCGCGGTCGGCAGACAGTTTGCCGGCACCTTCCAGCAGCACCGCCAGGGAACCGCCCAACAAGGCCAGTGCGAACTCATAACCATTGTTGGCCATGAACAGGCCGTTGTGGATATGCACCGAGAAGATTGCCACCAGCGACAGAATGGTCAGGCCCAATGCCGCCGGGCGCACCAGCAAACCGATGATCAGCGCCAGGCCGGCGAAGAACTCGGTCCCGCCCGACAGCAGCGCCATCAGGGTACCCGGTGCCAGGCCGATGCTTTCCATCCATTGCGCAGTGCCCGCCAAGCCATAGCCGCCAAACCAACCGAAGAGTTTTTGCGAACCGTGGGCGGCGAAGATGATGCCGACGACAATGCGCAGGACGGTCAGACCGTAGCCGGCACGGGTGGACAGCAGGCTTTTAATCATTGGGCTCATGGGGTAAATCCTTTTCGAAGTAGGGTGGGTTGGCCGCTATATTAATCAGTTTAAGCAATGATAAAAGCCGAAAAAATGCCTAATTAATATCGATAAAATAGATTACTTCCGTGAGGCAATCTTCGGCGCTGGCGGTTCCAGGGACTCCCGCTCCCGATCAAACGCCAAGTAGTACTTGTTCACGCTATTAACATAGCTGACGCCGCCCATCCCTACCTGCTCCATGGCAATGCGCTCCACCTGGAAGAACCATTGGTTGGGATTCAGTCCACGGCGCTTGGCCTCGGTGCGCATCCCCTGCACCCGCTCCGGCCCCATGTTGTAGGCCGCCAGTACAAAGGCCATGCGTTCGCGCTCGTTGAGCTTGGGGCTGGAGAAGAACTTGCGACGGATCAACGCCAGGTAACGCGCGCCAGCCTGGACATTACTGTCGAGGTTTTCGATGTTGTTGACGCCCACCCGTTGCGCCGCGGAGGGTGTGATCTGCATCAGCCCGGTCGGGCCGCCGCTGCTGCGCGCCCCAGGGTCGAGGGCAGACTCCTTGAAGGCCAGTGCGGCCAGGTTCAGCCAGTCCATGCCCTGCTCACGGGCATGTTTTTGCAGCACAGGGCGTAGTTTTTCCAGGCGCTGACGGTCTGCACGGGCCAGCGGATTACGCACTTGGTAGAGGCGTCTATAGATACGTTGGAATGCGACGTCCTGATCTGATGGGGTGCGATAGGTCTTGAGAAATCGATCAATACTGGCCCGCAGCATCGAAGCATCCTGGCGCACAAACCAGTATTCATCGCCGGGCTCGCTGATGACGACTTGTTTGTCGAAGCGCAACTTGGGCAGGATTTTCGACCAGCGTTCGGCAATCGGTTTCTCGACAATAGTGAGATGGAAAATCCCCGCCTGGACCATTTCCAGTACGTCTTCCACCGCCAGGGTCGGGTCAACCCATTCCACCTTGACCGGTGGCTGCTTATGCAGGGCCAGCTTCTGATTGACCTGGCTGATGGCGTCCGCCGCCGCACTGCCGGTGGTCAGGGCCAGGGTTCGCCCAGACAATTGCTCCAACTTGGTAAACCGTCGCTCGCCCTTCACCCCCACCAGCCACAACGGAACATCGCTGGCAATCGGGTCACTGGCGCTGACTTTATGAGCCACCCTCACATCCAGCAATTCGCCAGGCGCCACCAGATCGCCTTCGCCACGGGCCAGCGCGCCGAGCAACTGGTCCTTGGCCTTGGGAATAATCTTGAGGTTGATTTCCTGGCCATCACGGGCGTGACCATTGAGGTATTGCTCAAAGGCGCGCAAGCGGTGGTATTCGACACCGATGGCCTGGCCCTGCACTTCGCCTGAACTGTTGCGGCTCTGGTTGACCAATACCCGCAGGGTGCGGCTGGAACGAATCTGCGCCAGGTCACGAACCTTGCCGGGCTTGGTCACTTCCAGCGGCCCGTCCAGACGCGCAACCGCTGCCATGGGCAACAGTAACGTCAGGCACAACATAAGCAACGCCGAGGGTCGGATCATCCGCTCTCCGGAAAGAATACTGGCCAACGCGCTCGCGAAAAACGACGCGGTGGGGGTCAGAAACAGAGCGCTTTATGCGCAGGCTTTGCGCGCAACGGTGGCACAGTGCAAGGCGTTCAGCCAACCACGATGTCACTTGCGACGTTCAAAGACAGCTATAACTCGTTGTAGTTCTTCGTTTTTCTTATAAATCTACAGCTCTGATATGCTTTCCGGCCGCAGGCGGAGATAGCACCATGCAACTCATTGATATCGGCGTCAACCTGACCAACCCCAGTTTCGACGACAAGCACCAGGCCGTTCTCGACCGCGCCTACGCCGCCGGCGTGCAACAACTGGTACTCACCGGCACCAGCGTCGACGGCAGCGAACAGGCCCTGGAGCTGTGCGTCAAACTCGACGAAAGCGGCCAACGCCTGTTCAGTACCGCCGGCATCCACCCCCACTCCGCCAGCGACTGGAACGGCGACAGCGCCCAGCGTTTGCGCGGTTTACTCGGTGAGTCCCGGGTACGTGCGGTGGGCGAATGCGGTTTGGATTTCAATCGGGATTTCTCACCGCGCCCACAACAGGAAAAAGTCCTGGAAGAACACTTGGCCCTGGCCGTCGAACTAAAGCTTCCGGTGTTTCTCCATGAGCGTGACGCCAACCAACGCCTGCTGGAGATCCTCAAGGACTACCGCGACCACCTGACCGCCGCCGTGGTGCATTGTTTTACCGGCGAACAGGCGGCGCTGTTCAGCTACCTCGACCTCGATTTGCACATTGGCCTCACCGGCTGGATCTGCGACGAACGCCGTGGGACACACCTGCACCCACTCGTCAGGGAAATTCCTCGAGGCCGTCTGATGCTGGAAAGCGATGCGCCTTACCTGCTGCCCCGAACCCTGCGTCCCAAGCCGAAAAACGGTCGTAACGAACCGGCCTACCTGACAGAAGTCCTGCGCGAAGTTGCCCTGCACCGCAATGAAAGCGCGCAAGACCTGGCCGAGCACAGCACTGCCTGTTCCCGCGCTTTTTTTGGGTTGCCGACCGTGGATTGATGCGTCGCATTGACCCATGTCAAAACCGGCTTTCTGCATAGCGGCACAATAATGGCACCTTGCCAATACTGTTTCCGCTATCAGAGAAAACCTTCCATGGGTGCCTGGCTTAGCAATATCTCGCTGAAGTACAAATTCTGGGCGGTCAACGCGGTTGCCTTCATCACCACCCTCCTGCTGGTGCTGTACGCCGTGCAGCTCGAACAACAGGCGCGCATCACGGCGTCCCAAGCGTCGGCGCAGGCCCAAGGGCGACTGTTGAGTGCCTGGCCAACCGATCAGCCACTGCCCAAGGACGCGCACTGGCTGACGTTTGCGCGAGGCCAAGTCCCACAACTGGGCGATCTGGATCTGTCAGCCCTGAGCACCACCACCGGTTGGGTCGAACTCAATCACATGCCGCTGTTTGGCGAGAACCCATTAATGGGCGCCGAAGTCATCGCCCGCCCGGATGGGCAATACATTGGCGTACTTGCCTATGCACCAAGCTTGAGCCAGGTGTTCGGCGAACGCTTCGCCAATTACGCCGTGGCGGTGGCAATCTTGATGCTCGCGATGCTGGGCGCTTCGCAGTTGCTGATCCGCTTCCTGCTCAGCCAGCTCAACACGCTCAAGGACGTCATGCTGCATGTGGAAAAAACCGGCGATCTATCGGCCCGCGTCCCCCTGGCCTGCAAAGATGAAGTCGGCCAGATGGCCAGCGCGTTCAATGCCATGCAGGCTGGCTACCAACGCGTGGTCAGCACCGTGGCGCGCACTGCCCGGCAACTCGACGAAGGCGCCGCGCGCCTGGCCAGCAGCATGAACGAGGTGCAACACGGCATGCTCGGCCAGCAAAGCGAGACCGACCAGGCCGCCACCGCCATCAACGAAATGACCGCCACCGTCTACCACATCGCCCAACATGCCGGCGCCACCCGGGACTTGTCCCAGACCGCCGACACCCTCGCCGGCAGCGGCCAGGAAGTGGTGACGCGGGTAAGACACTCGATTGCCGGGCTGTCCAGCGGTGTGCAACAAACCGCCGAAATGATCCAGAAGCTCGCCGAAGACAGCCAGAAAATCAACGGTGTAGTCAGCGTGATCCACAGCATCGCCGAACAGACCAACCTGCTCGCCCTCAACGCCGCCATCGAAGCCGCCCGGGCCGGAGAAATGGGCCGGGGCTTTGCCGTGGTCGCCGACGAAGTGCGCAACCTGGCCAAACGCGTGCAAAGCTCCACGGACGAAATCACCCGCATGGTCTCAGCGCTACAAGCGGGCACCCGCGACGCCGTGGACTTTATGCAGGAAAGCTCGTTCAAGGCAGACGACTGCGTGCAACAAGCCCAAGAGGCCGGCGCGGCACTCGCCGAAATCACGGGTGCCGTGGCGCAAATGCGCGAGAGCAACACCCAGATTGCCGTCGCCGCCGAGCAACAAAGCCATGTGGCCGAAGAGATGAACCGCGCAGTGGTGAGTATTCGCGATGTGACCGAAAACACCGTGCAGCAGACCGTGGATTCGGCAACGACCAGCAATGAGCTGGCGACGCTGGCCGGGGAGTTGAGCAAGGCGATTGGGCAACTGAAGCTGTAGGACTTCCCTACCTGTAATCCGACTCCTACGCTCGCCCCACCATTTACCCGAAATTTTGGCGAAACCTCCTAGCCGTCCTCGCGAATAACGCCGACTTCTTTATCCGACGAACCTCTCCAAAGTCTCTCGCCTGATTATTCAGTGCGAGGGACCGCCGATGTACTTCTCAATAACCGCCCTGCCCCATAGGGCTGCGTCTTGATTCCCGTCATCGCCAGCCTTGTCCTGGCCCCCATGGATCCCAAGGCGCCGGATATTGAGCGCGTCTTCGGTGACTTCCGTAATTGCCTGAACACCTTTGATGCCTGGGCCGAAAGCTTTTGGAGCGGTTCGGCACTGGAGGTGGAACAGGTCTTCAAGGTGGGCGACGAGGTAGCGCTGGTTACGCCGGTTTCGTCCAAGACGCCCAGTAAAACGGTCGCCATGTGCAGTGCCCAGGGCTCGCTGACCCTGGTGCATATGTTCGAAAGCACGCGCTTTGTGCCCATCGGCAATACGCCAGTGATGCTCCAAGCCATTGCGGCGGATGGCAGCCCGATGGGCCCGCCGCTGCATCGGACCATCGGCCCCAGCGGCATCCTCGAAGTCACCGAGTGTGATCGCAACCAGCCCTACCAAATCACCTTCTACCCCACTGTTTCCCAGGATCACGTCAAGGCGCTGTATGCGTCTTATCAGACCGTGATTGAGGGATTGGAAGCTCGTCTGCGGGAAGAGTGGACGGCGACTTTCAAACCCCAATGGAACGACTTTGCCAACGCCAGCTCCTTGCGACGCAGCGCGATGCAGGGCGTGGCGTTTTCCACCGGGATGGCCAAGGCGCTCTACAACCTGTGGGACAACATTACCCAGCTGTGCGACCTGCTGGCGAATCTCAAGGCCAACAGCCAGAAGTTGTTGGCGTACCTCTCCCAGGCTGAGCTTGATGAACTGCTGAGGCTGGGCAGCGACGCGATTGCCAAGGGTTTGTTGGTGCTTAGCGATGAGCCGCTGTTGTTCATTTATGTCTCGGCGATCGTCAGCTGGATACGCCTGCTACCGCCGCCAGAGATGTATGAATTACTGGGCGAGATCACCGGTGAAGTGCTGATCAACCTGCTGCTGATGAGGGCGACGGCCGGGACGGGTGTGACGCTACGCCTGGGTGCACAGACGCTGAGCACTATCAAATCCAAACGGGCGCGGGCGTTGTTGGAGTTGCTGGCCGATCACCTCGTGGGGCCGAAGCTGGACGCGCACTCGGAGGCACTCAAGCCTTTGTTGCTGGGCAGTGCGGCGACGCCGATCAAGGCAGTGCCGGCTGCGCCGTTGAAGGCAGGGGAGAACCTGGTTTCGAACGCAGTACCGGCGGTTCGCGGCAAGACACAGCGGACGGTGTTGGTCAGGCAGGAGCATGTCGACGACGCGCCTGCCGTAGCGACGAATCCGAAGGGCGATGCTGCTGCGGCTTCGGATAAGACGGTCACCAATGGCTGTCCGGTGTCGATGGTCACTGGGGAGGAATTGCTGACCCTCACCGATGGCACGTTGGACGGGATTCTGCCGTTTGAGTGGACACGGTTGTATCGCACCAGTGCGGTGGAAGTGGATGTCGGGCTGGGGGTTGGCTGGAGTCATTCGCTCGCACATCGGCTTGTCGTGTCAGGCGATTCGGTGGTCTGGACAGATCATGAGAATCGCTCGACTGAGTTTCCACTGCCGACAGTTGCTCGACCTGCAATCACCAATAGCCTGGCTGAAGCCGCGATCTACTTGGGCTCGGTGCCGGATGAGTTGGTGCTGGTACAGGCATCGCGGTTTTATCACTTTCGCGATGGTGTGCTGGTTTCGATCAGTGATGCGTATGACAACCGCCTGAGGATTTCCCGGGACTATTTAGGGCGCAT
>NZ_JADDUM010000070.1 GCF_015163715.1 Pseudomonas cyclaminis | reverse complement strand
ATGGCTGTGCGCCCCCTTGGCCAACGCCGAAAAACTGCTGCAATACCTGACCCAGGATGAATTTGAACAGTTACTGGCGTTGAGCGCAGAGACCATCGCCAAGGGCCTGCTGGTGCTCAGTGATGAACCCTTGCTGTTCATCCATCTGGCCGCACTGGTCAGCTGGATGAGGATGTTGCCGCCCCCGTATATGAACGAAATGCTGGGGGAAATCGGTGCCGAGGTACTGATCAACTTACTGCTGGGGTTTGCTACCGCTGGCATGGGCATGGCGGTGCGTATGAGCACGAAAGTGCTCGGCAGTATCAAGTCTCAACGTGTGCGCAAGTGGCTGGAGCAAATAGCCAGACAGTTTGGCACCGTTCAACTGGATGGCCATGCCGAAGCGCTCAAGCCGGTGCTCTTCAAGAGTGAGGCTGTGCCAATCAAGGTGGTACCGGCTGCGCCGTTGAAGGCTGGGGAGAACCTGGTTTCGAACGCAGTGCCAGCGGTTCGCGGCAAGACACAGCGGACGGTGTTGGTCAGGCAGGAGCACGTCGACGATGTGCCTGCCGTGGCGACGAATCCGAAGGGGGATGCTGCGGCGGCTTCGGATAAGACCGTGACCAATGGCTGTCCGGTGTCGATGGTCACCGGCGAAGAATTACTCACGCTGACTGACGGTGTTTTAGACGGAATTCTGCCGTTTGAGTGGACACGGTTGTATCGCACCAGCGCGGTGGAAGTGGATGTCGGGCTGGGGTTTGGCTGGAGTCATTCGCTGGCGCATCGGCTTGTCGTGTCAGGCGATTCGGTGGTCTGGATCGACCATGAAAACCGCTCGACTGAGTTTCCACTGCCGACAGTTGCTCGACCTGCAATCACCAATAGCCTGGCTGAAGCCGCGATCTACTTGGGCTCGGTGCCGGATGAGTTGGTGCTGGCACAGGCGTCGCGGTTTTATCACTTTCGCGACGGGGTGTTGGTCTCGATCAGTGATGCGTATGACAACCGCCTGCGGATTAGTCGGGACTATTTAGGGCGCAT
>NZ_JADDUM010000007.1 GCF_015163715.1 Pseudomonas cyclaminis | reverse complement strand
TGCCCCCCGATAGCAGTGTGTCAGTCAATGTATGAGGTGACTGAACCACCGCCATCGGGGGCAAGCCCCCTCCCACATTTTGATTCGTGTTTGGCCTTGAGGTCAGCGTATGAAATGAATTTTCCCGCTGTCGTCATTACCGATATAGATCCCATACACCCCAGCCTGGCGTTCCTCGATATACCGCTCGAGGATCTGCCGGATTGCCGGGTAGTAGATGCTGTCCCAGGGAATGTCCTCGGGCGCGAAGAACTTGTAGTCGAGGGTCTCGGGCCCGAACTGGCCGGTGATCTCCAGCGCAATGGCGCGGAAGATGATGTACACCTCGCTGATCTTCGGCACGCTGAAGATGGAGTAGGGCGACACGATCTCGGCGCGTACTCCGCTCTCTTCCCAGACTTCGCGCAACGCCGCCTGTTCGGTGGTCTCACCACCTTCCATGAAGCCTGCGGGCAAGGTCCAGGTGCCGGGGCGCGGGGGGATCGCCCGTTGGCACAGCAGGTACTTGCCGTCCTGCTCGATGATGCAGCCGGCGATGATCTTGGGGTTGATGTAATGGATATAGCCGCAGCCCCGGCACATCAGGCGCTCATGGGTATCACCCGGTGGCAGCTGGTGACCGAGGTCACTGCCGCCGCAGGTCGGGCAAAAGCGCGGGCTGGGCACGGTCAGCGGCCTATGCGCGGTTCTTTGAGCGCGATGGGCAGGGTGATTTCCGGCGTCTTGCCGGTTTCTTCCTGTTTGCGCTTGAGGTAATCCAGGGCCACGGCGGCGGCGGCGCGCACGTGATCGACACAGGCCTGATGCGCCGCGAGCGGGTCGCCGCTCTTGATCGCCTGGACCATGCGTTCCATTTCCTGGTTGCTGGTGCCGCGACGGTTTTCCTGGGACACGGAGGTGGCGCGCAGGTAGCTGATACGGGCCTGCAACTGGCGCAGTTGGGTGGCGGCCACATGGTTGCCGGAGCCTTCGAGCAGCACGTCGTAGAAGCCCTGGACGGAGTCGATGACCTGTTGCAACTCGCCGTCCTTGAGGGCCTTGCGGTTTTCTTCCAGGGCTTTTTCCAGGGCCTTGATGTCCTTGGCCTTGGCGCGCAGGGTGAACAGCTGCACGATCAAGCCTTCGAGCACGCAGCGCAGTTCATAGATGTCGACGGCGTCGGCCAGGGTGATGATTGCCACTTGCGGGCCCTTGGCATCGGCGAACTCCACCAGGCCTTCGGACTCCAGGTGACGCAAGGCTTCGCGTACCGAGGTGCGGCTGACGCCGAGGCGGTCGCACAGGTCGCGCTCCACCAGGCGGTCACCGGGCAGCAGTTGGAAGTTCATGATGGCGCTGCGCAGTTTTTCCAACACGATTTCGCGCAGGGTGACCGGGTTGTGATTGACCTTGAAGCTGTCGTCGAGGGGCGCGCGTTTCATGGGGTTAGCTCTGAATGTGGCGGTTAACTGGAGGCCTCGGCCGGCCGGGGGGCCGATTGAGGGCCGAAAATCGTGCCCAAGTTTATCATGCTGCGTTCTTTAAGCGACAAACCCTCACGGCCCCCTGGGCGCCTCACGCCAGCGTCGGCAATGGGCCCAGCTTGCCCTTGTGGTAGATCATCGGCGTGACCGGTTCGGCGGGCAGGATCAGGTTCTTCACCGCGCCGACGATGATCGCGTGGTCACCGCCATCGTATTCGCGCCACAACTCGCACTCGATGATCGCCGTGGCCTTGGCCAGCAGCGGGTTGCCCAGTTCGCTCAGGTGCCACTCGATGCCCTTGGCTTTTTCCTTGCCCTTGCTGGCGAAGGCGTAGGCTTCGGCGGTCTGGTCGGCAGACAAAAGGTGGATCGCAAACCGCTTGCTGTCGCGCAGGATCGGGTAGGTGTCCGACGCATAGTTGGGGCAGAACAGCACCAGCGCCGGGTCAATCGACAGCGCGCTGAACGCGCTGGCGGTAATGCCGACGATACCGCCGTCCGGGTCGAGGGTGGTGACCACCGTGACGCCGGAGGGGAAGGAGCTCATGACGTCTTTATAAATGCCGGGTTCGATCATGGTCGTGGACTCTTAACGCATCACAAAAGGATCAGGCATGGGCGCCTGGGAGAGGTTGATCCACACCGTCTTCAGCTCGGTGTAGGCCAGTACCGAATCAATGCCGCTTTCGCGCCCGTAGCCGCTGTTCTTGAAACCGCCGATGGGCGCCATGGCCGACACCGCACGGTAGGTGTTGACCCAGATGATCCCCGAACGCACGTCCCGCGCCAGGCGGTGGGCGCGGCCCAGGTCGCGGGTCCAGATGCCGGCGGCGAGGCCGAACTGCGAGTCGTTGGCGATGGCCAGGGCTTCGGCTTCATCCTTGAATCGGATCACCGAGGCCACTGGGCCGAACACTTCTTCCTGCATGATTTTCATCGAATTGCGGTCGCACTCGAACAGCGTCGGCTCGTAGAACCAACCCTCGCCGAGGTTCTGTGGGCGCTTGCCGCCGGTACGCAGGCGCGCGCCTTCGGCGATGGCGTCGGCGACGAGGCCTTCGACCACGGCCAGTTGCTGCGCGGTGGCCATGGGGCCCATTTCGCTGGCGTCGTCCTGGGGGTTGCCGATGCGGATGCGCTGGGCGCGTTCCACCAGGCGGTCGACGAATTCGTCGTAGATTTCAGCCTGCACCAGCAGGCGCGAGCCGGACACGCAGCTTTGCCCGGACGCCGCGTAGATGCCGGCAATCGCGCCGTTGATGGCACTGTCCAGATCAGCATCGGCAAAGATGATGTTCGGCGACTTGCCGCCCAATTCCAGGGACAGCTTGGCGAAGTTCTCGGCGCTGCTGCGCACCACATGCCGGGCCGTGGCCGCGCCGCCGGTAAAGGCGATCTTGCGCACCAGCGGGTGGCGGGTGAGGGCGGCGCCGGTGCTTGGGCCGTAACCGGTGACCACGTTGACCACACCCGGCGGGATCCCGGCTTCCAGGGCCAGGCGTGCCAGTTCGAGAATGGTCGCCGAGGCGTGTTCCGACGGTTTGATCACAATGGTATTGCCCGCCGCGAGGGCTGGCGCGAGCTTGATCGCGGTGAGGTACAGCGGGCTGTTCCACGGAATGATCGCGGCAACCACGCCCATGGCCTCGTGCACGGTGTAGGCGAACAGGTCGGGTTTATCCAGCGGCAGGGTGCCGCCTTCAAGCTTGTCGGCCAGGCCTGCGGTGTAGTGGAAAAACTCCGGCAGGTAGCTGACCTGGCCACGGGTTTCGCGGATCAGCTTGCCGTTGTCGCGGCTTTCGAGCTGGGCCAGTCGCTCTTTGTTTTCGGCGATCAGGTCACCGAGGCGACGCAGCAATTTGCCCCGCGCGGTGGCGGTGAGGCCGCGCCACGCCGGGCTGTCGAAAGCGGTTTGGGCGGCCTGTACGGCGCGCTCCACATCCGCTTCATCGGCGTCGGGCAGTTGCGCCCAAGGCTCGGCCAGCGCCGGGTTGAGGCTGTCAAAGGTCTTGCCGGACAGGGCATCGACCCATTCACCGCCGATGCACATCTGGAAGCGTTCAAGCGTCATGCCACGATCCCCTTTATCGGGTGTTGTTGGGAGTGTGCCGTTTCAAGAAAACCCAGCAGCAGCTGGTTGACCAGGCGCGGCGATTCTACCGGCATCATATGCCGTTGCTCGGGCAGTACCGCAACGGTCGCACCGGGAATGCGCTCGGCCAGTTGCCGGGCCATCTGGGGCGTGGAGCCGGGGTCGAGTTCACCCGTGGCGACCAGGGTCGGCGCCTGGATGCTGCCCAGGTCGTCGGCGCGGTACATGTCCTGGGTCGCAAACAGTTCATAGGTGGTGAGGTAGCCCTGGGGATCGTTGCCCGCCAGGGTCTCGCGCAGCGCAGCGATCTGTGCCGGGTTGGCCGCCTGGTATTCGCGGCTGAACCAGCGCGACAACGCCGCTTCGGCATTCGCATCCGGGCCATGTTCGGCGGCCTGGGCGGTACGGGCGATCACGCCTTCGCGCTGTTCGGGGCTGCGGTTGAACACACTGTTGAGCACCACCAGGCTCTGCAGGCGTTGCGGGTAATGCAGTGCAAAGGCACGCGCTACCAGGCCGCCCATGGAAAAACCGATCACCGTGGCCTTGGGCAGTTGCAGGTGGTCGAGCAGTTCCAGTAACTGGTCGGCGTAACCGAGCAGCGGCGTGCCGGCGGCCGGGCGCGGGCTGGCGCCGTGGCCGAGCATGTCGTAGCTGATCACGCGGTAATTCGTGGCCAGGCCAACCACCTGGCCGCCCCACATTTCTTTATTCAGGCCCACGCCGTGGATCAAAACCACAGGCTGGCCTTGGCCGGTCGCCAGGTAACTGGTGCCAGCCGGTGTGTGTTCAGCGGTGAGCCGAATCATGAGCGCTCCTGCATGCTTTTTTGTTGTGGTGGCCGGCCGTGCTTACTGGGCTTTTTCCGCCGCCAGTTCTTCCAGGTCGATGTAGCGATTGCCAATGCGCGGGTGCAGGCGGCCGCCGTCGGCGCAACCGAGGACCACGACGATTTCGTCGGCACGCGGCGAGTCTTCGATCTGCATTTCCAGGGTGATGTAGTGCGAACGCAGGCCTTCGTCGTCCTTGTGCATCATCGGCACCTGGATCGAGGTGCCCGGGCCGCCGCGCTTGTTGGTGAAACTCAGGTAGCTCTTGGCCTTGACCGCTTCACGGTAGTGGTTGCCAAAGCGCAGGGTGTGGATGATCGCGCTGGCGTGTTCGATCTCGCCGTCGGCACCGACCACGGCGGCCTTGCCATAGGCTTCGATCTTTTCAGCGCCGCCGATGATGCTCACCAGGCGCTCGACCATCTGGGCCCCGAGGTCGGAGCAATTGGCGCGGATCTCAGGTTTGAGGTCTTCAACAAAACCGCGACCGAGCCAGGGGTTTTTCAGTACGACGGCCAGGCCGACCATTTTTACCGGAGTGTCGGAGGCTTTGCCGCCTTCGATAAAGGTCTCTTCTACATAGCTGACGATCTTGCGGATTTCGAAACTCATGAGCGGCTCCATCAGGTGTGGGTGAGGATTTCGTATGATGGTATACCATAATACGCAAAGCACAAGTGGCGGAAATGAGTTTGGGGGAGGTGAGTCGATAAAGGGCGGGTGTGAGATTTAATCGAGTCGATGTTAAAAAATGTTAGATAGAAAAAATACTTCACATAATCCGTTCATTGGTAGATGATCGATCTCAATTCCAACGCGGCTCGCCGGTGTGGTGTCAGCCGCCGTTTTCCCCTGGAGTACCCATGAATAATAAGAATGTCGGTGTGATCGGTTTGGGCGCGATGGGGCTGGGCATTGCCCGCTCGCTGCTGCGCGCCGGGTTCAATGTGCATGCCTGTGATGTGCGTGAGGCAGTCACCCAGCAGTTCGCCGGCGAAGGCGGGGTGGCGTGTACATCGCCCGCACACATGGCGGACACGTGCGATGTGATCATCACGGTGGTGGTCAACGCCGAACAGACCGAGACCGTGTTGTTTGGTGAAGGCGGTGCCGTGGCGGCGCTGCGGCCAGACAGCCTGTTGATCGGCTGTGCCACCGTGGCGCCGACCTACGCCGTAGAACTGGGCCAGCGCCTGGGCGAACACGGCCTGCTGTACCTGGATGCGCCGATTTCCGGCGGTGCGGCCAAAGCCGCCGCCGGTGAAATGACCATGATGACGTCCGGCCCGCAGGCCGCCTATGCCAAGGCCGAAGCGGTACTCGCGGGCATGGCCGGCAAGGTCTATCGCCTGGGCGATGTCCACGGGCTGGGCTCCAAGGTCAAGATCATCAACCAATTGCTCGCCGGGGTGCACATCGCCGCATCCGCCGAAGCCATGGCCCTGGGCCTGCGCGAAGGGGTCGACGCCGATGCCTTGTATGAGGTGATCACCCACAGCGCCGGCAATTCGTGGATGTTCGAGAACCGCGTGCCGCACATTCTCAAGGCCGACTACACGCCGCTGTCGGCCGTGGATATTTTCGTCAAGGACCTCGGCCTGGTGCTGGATACCGCCCGTGCGAGCAAGTTTCCATTGCCGCTGTCGGCCACGGCGCACCAGATGTTCATGCAGGCCTCCAGCGCCGGTTTTGGCCGCGAGGACGATTCGGCGGTGATCAAGATTTTCCCTGGCATCGATCTGCCGACCGCCAAGCCCGAATCTGTTTGAGGACCGCTCCATGACTAACCCCACCGCACGCCCGTTGCTGGGCTGCATCGCCGACGACTTCACCGGCGCCACCGACCTTGCCAACATGCTGGTGCGCGGCGGTATGCGTACGGTGCAGAGCATTGGCATTCCCAGCCGTGAAGTCGCCGATGGGCTGGATGCCGATGCCATCGTCATCGCGCTCAAGTCGCGCACTACGCCCGCTGTCGAGGCCGTCGAAGAATCGCTGGCCGCGCTGCAATGGCTGCGCGGCCAGGGCTGTGAGCAGATTTTCTTCAAGTACTGCTCCACCTTTGATTCCACCGCCGCCGGCAATATCGGCCAGGTCAGCGAGGCGTTGCTCAAGGCGCTGGGCAGTGACTTCACCCTGGCCTGCCCGGCATTCCCGGAAAACGGCCGGACGATTTTCCGGGGTCACTTGTTCGTGCAGGACCAGTTGCTCAGTGAATCGGGCATGCAGCACCACCCGCTGACGCCCATGGGCGACGCGAACCTGGTGCGGGTGCTGCAACAGCAGACGCAATTGCCGGTGGGGTTGCTGCGCTACGACGCGGTCGCCGCGGGTGTTGACGCCACACGCAAGAAAATCGCCGAACTGCGCGAGCAAGGGGTGGGCATCGCCATCGCTGACGCGCTGTCGGACCAGGACCTCTACACATTGGGCAGTGCCTGCGCCGACTTGCCGTTGCTGACGGGCGGCTCGGGCCTGGCGTTGGGCCTGCCGGGCAATTTCCGACGCGCCGGTAAACTGCGGGATTTCGATGTCACCGCATTGCCCACGGTCAGCGGCGGCGAAGTGGTACTGGCAGGCAGTGCGTCGGTAGCGACCCTCGGCCAGGTGGCCGCGTGGTGCGAGGCCGGTCGCCCGGCATTGCGCATTGACCCTATCGCCCTGGCCGCCGGTGAGCCTGTGGTCGCACAGGCGCTGGCCTTTGCCCGTGACAGCTCACAAACCGTGTTGATCTACGCCACCAGCACCCCGGCCGAGGTCAAGGCGGTGCAGCAACAACTCGGCGTCGAACGTGCCGGAGCGCTGGTGGAGGAGGCGTTGGGCGAGATTGCTGCCGGCCTGCGCGAGCACGGTGTGCGGCGCTTCGTGGTGGCGGGCGGGGAGACCTCGCGCCGTGGTCGAAGGCGCTTGGCGTCAACCTGTTGCAGATCGGTGCGCAGATCGACCCCGGCGTGCCGGCCACGCTTAGCAGCTCCGCCGAACCGCTGGCGCTGGCCCTGAAGTCGGGCAACTTCGGTGGCCGCGACTTCTTTGCCAAAGCCCTCGCGCACCTGGCCGGAGATGCCCAATGAGCGGCATCGACGAGCAGGCCCAGCGCGAAGAAATCTGCGACGTCGGCCGCAGCCTGTATCAGCGCGGCTACACCGTGGGCAGCGCCGGCAATATCAGTGCGCGGCTCGACGATGGTTGGCTGATTACCCCTACCGACGTCTGCCTCGGGCGTCTTGAGCCGGCGGACATAGCCAAGGTCAACCTGCAAGGCGAGTGGGTATCCGGTGACAAACCGTCAAAGACCCTGGCCCTGCATCGCCAGGTGTATGACCGCAATCCTTCGGTGGGCGGCGTGGTGCATACCCATTCCACCCATCTGGTGGCGCTGACCCTGGCCGGCGTGTGGCGCGACGACGATATCCTGCCGCCGCTCACGCCCTATCAAGTGATGAAGGTCGGGCACATTCCATTGATCGGCTATCAACGCCCTGGCTCGCCCAAGGTCGCCGAGCAAGTGGCGCAACTGGCCAACAGCGTGCGCGGTGTGATGCTTGAACGCCTGGGGCCGGTGGTCTGGGAAAGCTCGGTGGCGAGGGCCAGCTATGCCCTGGAAGAGTTGGAAGAAACCGCCAGGCTCTGGTTGATGAGCAACCCTCGGCCCGCGCCGATGGATCAGGCGGCATTGGATGAACTGCGCGAGACGTTCGGCGCGCACTGGTAACCCGTAGACCGACACTGCAAGCCTCCAGCGAAACCCGCCTGCGGATTTCGACGGGGCCGGCTTGCGCCAAAAAACAATAACAACAGGACATTTTCGAATGAGCCCACTGATTTTGATGTTGACTGCCGGCGCGGGGATCGCGCTGCTGCTGTTCCTGGTCCTCAAGTACAAATTCCAGCCGTTTGTCGCGCTGATGCTGGTGAGTATCGTGGTGGCGCTGGTGGCCGGGGTGAAACCGGCGACCTGGTGGCGACCATTGAAGGCGGCATGGGCAAGACCCTCGGCCATATCGCGATCATCATTGCCCTGGGGGCGATGATCGGGCGCATCATCGAGCTTTCCGGTGGCGCCGAGGCTTTGGCCAAGTCGCTGATCGAGCGATTCGGCAACAGCCGCACGCCATTGGCGCTGACCATCGCCGGGTTCATCATCGGCGTGCCGGTGTTCTTTGAAGTCGGGGTGATTATCCTGATGCCGCTGGCCTACGGTGTGGCGCGCCGGGCGCGCAAGCCGCTGCTGATGTTCGCCTTGCCGATGTGTGCGGCGCTGCTGACGGTGCATGCATTCCTGCCGCCCCATCCAGGCGCCGTGGCGGCTGCCAGCCAGTTGGGGGCGGATTTGGGCCGGGTGCTGATGTTCGGCCTGCCGATCACTGCATTGCTCTGCTACGTCGGCTATCGCGTGGCGGGGCGCATGACCCGGCGCTTTTACCCGATGACCGACGACATTCGTGCCGAAGTCTATGGCCCCCACGTCACCAATGACGATTTGAAGGCCTGGACCCACGGCAACGACAAAGCCGTGCAGCAGGCTGGCGTTGCCGAGTCCCATATGGGCCTGGAAGAGTCCACCAGCGCTATCGTCGCCAAGTTGCCACCGGCCCCGGCGCCGGTTTCGGCCTGATCGTGAGCCTGATTCTGCTGCCGATCGTCCTGATCCTGTTGGGCACCCTGGCCACCTCGCTGCTGCCGGTTGAATCGGTGCTGCGTGGGGTGATGACCGTGCTCGGCGCACCGTTGGTGGCGCTGTTGATTGATACCTTGCTGTGCGCCTGGCTGCTGGGTTCACGTCGGGGCTGGAGCCGCACCCAGGTCTCGGACGTGATCGGCTCGGCGCTGCCGGGCGTGGCCATGGTGATCCTGATCGCCGGTGCCGGCGGGGTGTTCGGCAAAGTGCTGGTGGACACCGGGATCGGCGCCGTGGTCTCCGACATGTTGCGCACCACCGGCCTGCCGGTGCTGGCCCTGGGCTTTTTGCTGACCATGCTGCTGCGGGCGGTGCAAGGTTCCACCACCGTTGCCCTGGTGACCACGGCCGGTATCATCAGCCCGCTGATCGCCACTCTCAACCTCACGCCCAACCACCTGGCGCTGCTGTGCCTGGCGATGGGCGGTGGCGGGCTGGCCATGTCCCATATCAACGATGCCGGCTACTGGATCTTCACCAAGCTGGCCGGGCTTAATGTGGCCGACGGGTTGCGTACGTGGACGGTGATCACGACGTTGCTCGGCACCTTGGGTTTCCTGATTACCCTGCTGATCTGGCCTTTTGTCTGACTCCTGGGAGTTTTTATGCCTCGTTTCGCTGCCAACTTGAGCATGCTGTATCCGCAACACGACTTTCTTGAGCGCTTCGCCGCGGCCAAGGCCGACGGGTTTGACGCGGTGGAATACCTGTTCCCCTACGACTACGACGCGCAGGTGCTCAGGCAGCGCCTCAGTGATAACGGACTGGAACAGGCCTTGTTCAACGCGCCGCCGGGCGACTGGGCCGCAGGGGAGCGGGGCATCGCCAGCCTGCCGGGGCGTGAGGCCGAGTTTCGCAGCGGCTTCGACCGCGCCCTGGCGTACGCCGCGGTGCTCGGTAACAGCCGCGTGCATGTCATGGCCGGGTTGCTGCCGTCGGAAAACCTGCGCCAGCGCCATCACGCCGTGTACCTGGAAAACCTTGCCTACGCCAGCGCCGCGGCGGCGGAGGTTGGCGTCACGGTATTGCTGGAGCCGATCAACACCCGCGACATGCCGGGGTTTTTCCTCAACCGCCAGGACCAGGCCCACGCCATCTGCCGGGAAGTCGGTGCGAGCAACCTCAAGGTGCAGTTCGACTGCTACCACTGCCAGATCGTCGAAGGTGATATAGCCACCAAACTGCGCCGCGACTTCGCGGGCATCGGCCACATCCAGATTGCCGGCGTACCAGACCGCCACGAGCCGGACCTGGGCGAACTGAACTACCCGTACCTGTTCGACCTGATGGACCAGTTGGGCTACGACGGCTGGGTCGGCTGCGAATACCGGCCAAAGGGCGACACCTCGGCAGGCTTGCAATGGCTGCGGGACTGGAAAGCGGCTCGGTAGTCGACGAGCCTCTCTGACTGCCAACAGCACTCAAATGTGGGAGGGGGCTTGCCCCCGATAGCCATAGGTATCTACACAACTCTTAACGGTTGACATAGAACCCTGTGGTGAGCGGGCTTCTGTGGTGAGCGGGGCAAGCCCGCTCACCACAGAAGCCGCTCACCACAACAGCGCGATTGACATGGATTCCGCATTCACTGGAAGTTGTGTGGATACCTATGCCCCGATAGCGGTGTGCCAGCCACCATATCCGCGACAGAAGATCACGCCGGCAACGGATCACCCGGCAGCATCAGTTCAATCCCACGCTTGCGGATGCCGTCTGCCGCCGCCGGGGCCAGGTCGTCGTCGCTGATGATTACGTCGAACGGTTCCAGCCCGGCGATGCGGTACATGCTGAACGTGCCGTACTTGGAACTGCTCGCCACCAGCACCACCTGGGCCGCTGATTGCATCGCCACTTGCTTGACCTCGACTTTCAGCGCCGAGGGGGTGGTGATGCCTCGGTGCAAATCCCAAGAGCTGGTGGACACAAACGCGATATCCGTCACCACCTGGCGTAACGTCGCCACGGCCAGCCCGCCGACGGAAGAGTGGTTATCGTGGTCCAGTTGGCCGCCGGTGTGGATCACCGTGACCTGCGTCGCATCCATCAGCGCCTGCACGATCCCGAAGTCGTTGGTGACCACCGTCATGCCCGACAGCGCCTTGATATACGGCACGATTTCCAGGGTGCTGGTGCCGGCGTCCAGGTACACGGTCATGTCCGCGTGCAGCAACCGCGCCGCCAACCTTGCCATCGCCTGCTTTTGCGGTAACTCCACCACGGCTTTGGATTGATGGCTCGGTTCGCTGTGCAACTGGCTGGCGATCCTGACCCCGCCGGTAACGGAATACGCCCGACCTTCCTGCTCCAACAGTGCGATGTCACGGCGCACGGTCATGTGCGAGCAGTCGAACATGTCCATCAACTGGTGCACGCTCATCACCTGATGCTTGCGCAATTGCCGCAGGATTTGCTCGCGGCGCTGCTCGGGAATCATCGGGGGGCTGCTGTCGGGGGCAGTGTCCTTGGGGGTGGGCATTGAGGCTCCGGGTCGGTCTGGGGGCTGGCGCACATAGTAGCGAATATGCGGCCCCGAGGTGAGGCACTTCAGTCCGGCATCAGCGCATCATCGACCTTGTCCAGGTGCTTGAAACGCTCGATCAGGAAGTCGATCAGGCTGCGCACCCGTGCCGACAGGTGCAGTTGTTGCGGGTACACCGCGTAGACGTCGGCGCGGGTGGGCGTCTGGTCTTCCAGCACCAGGCGCAGGCGCCCGCTGCGCACATAGCGGGCGATGTCCCATTCGGCGCGCAGCAGAATCCCATAGCCCTCCAGTGCCCAGTTCAGGGCCACTTCGCCGTCGTTGCAACCCAGCGCGCCTTGGACCTTGATGTTCTCGGTGTGGCCGCCGTGGGTAAACGACCACACGCCATACGGCGACTCGTTCTGGCGAATGAAAATGCAGTTGTGCCGGTGCAGGTCGGCGAGCTTCTGCGGGGTGCCGTATTTTTCCAGGTACAGCGGTGAGGCACAGAGCAGGCGGCGGTTTGAGGCGATCTTGCGGGCATGGAATGCCGCGTCCGGCAGGCTGCCAAAGCGGATGCCCAGGTCGAAGCCGTGGGTGGCCAGGTCCAGTGGGTGGTCGCTGATTTCCAGCTGAATCTCCACCTCCGGGTAGTGCGCGAAAAACGCCGCAAGCGCCGGGCCGATATGCCGACGGCCAAAGCCCAGCGACGCATTCACCCGGATCAGTCCCCTGGGCGCGGCGCGACTGCTGCTGAGCACCTGCTCCAGCTCGTCGATCTGGGTGAGGATGCGCGCCGCGTGACTGACATACAGCTCGCCTTCAGAGGTCAGGCTCATGGAGCGGGTGGTGCGATTGACCAACCGGACACCCAGGCGTGCCTCCAGCGCGGTGAGGCGTTTGCTCACCGCCGGCGGGGTAATCCCCAGTTCGCGGGCAGTGGCGACGAGGCTGCCTTTGTGGGCGAGCAGGTGGAAAAACGACAAATCCAGGGTCTGGCTCATTCGTAACTCAAAGTTATTTATGTAGTGATTTCGAGTCGATCATGCGGCTTGGAACGCTACATATACTCCGATCACACCCCGCTTGGACAGCCCAGTGCCGACGGGACACAACAACAACGTGACGAACCGGAGTGAACAATGAACGCATACAACATTGCAGCAATCCCAGGTGATGGCATCGGCGTGGAAGTGATTGCCGCCGGCGTCGAGGTGCTGCAAAGCCTGGCCCGCAAAGCCGGCTTCAGCCTGCACTTCAAGCATTTCGACTGGAACTCCGACAACTACCTGAAAAACGGCTATTACATTCCCGAAGGCGGCCTCGCGGAGTTGAAGACCTTCGACGCGATCTTCTTCGGTGCCGTGGGTGCATTGAATGTGCCGGACCACATTTCGCTGTGGGGCCTGCGCCTGCCTATCTGCCAAGGCTTTGACCAATACGCCAATGTGCGCCCGGCGCGGGTGTTGCCGGGGGTGAAAAGCCCGCTGCACAACGGCGACCAGATTGACTGGGTGGTGGTGCGCGAAAACTCCGAGGGCGAGTATTCCGGCAACGGCGGGCGAGTGCATCGCGGCCTGCCGGAAGAAGTGGCCACTGAAGTCTCGGTGTTCACCCGCGCCGGTGTGGAGCGCATTCACCGCTACGCGTTCGAACTGGCTCGCAGCCGGCCGCGCAAGCACCTGACCCTGGTCACCAAGTCCAACGCCCAGCGTCACGGGATGGTGCTGTGGGACGAGATTTTCTATGAAGTGGCCAGGGACTTCCCCGATGTAAAGGTCGACAAGGAGCTGGTCGACGCCGTGACCACGCGCATGGTGCTCAAGCCCGCGACGCTGGACGTGATTGTCGCCACCAACCTGCACGCCGACATTCTGTCCGACCTGGCTGCCGCGCTGTCCGGCAGCCTGGGCATCGCGCCCACGGCCAACCTCAACCCGTCGCGCCAGTTCCCGTCGATGTTCGAGCCTATCCATGGCTCGGCGTTCGACATCACCGGCAAGGGCGTGGCCAACCCCATCGCGACCTTCTGGACCGCCGCCATGATGCTCGAACACCTGGGCGAACCGGCCGCTGCCCGGCAACTGATGTCGGCCATCGAGGCCGTCACTGAAAGCGGCCTGCACACCCCGGACCTGGGTGGCGCGGCGACCACCCGCCAGATCACCGAGGCGGTCATCGACCTGATCAACCGCTGAGTCACAGAAGTACTGCGGCATAACGCCAAGGGGCAGCGCGTACGACCCCTTGGCATTTCCTGACAACAATAAAAATCAGGGCCCTGTCATGAAAAGAATCTTTGGCAAACTCTACGTACAAGTACTGCTGGCGGTCATCCTGGGCGCAATCGTCGGGGTCTGCGTCCCCGAGACCGGTGCTGCGCTCAAGCCCTTGGGTGACGCGTTTATCAAACTGATCAAAATGCTCCTGGCTCCGGTGATCTTCCTTACGGTGGTGACCGGCATCGCCAAGATGGAGAGCATGAAAGAGTTGGGGCGCGTGGGGTTTCGCGCGTTGATCTACTTCGAAGTGGTGTCCACCCTGGCGCTGGTGGTCGGCCTGGTGGTGGTGGATGTGTTCAAGCCCGGTGCCGGCATGAACATCGACGTGGCCAGCCTCGACACCTCAAGCCTTGCGACCTACACCACGGCGGTCAAGCACGCGTCGTTCATGGACTTCATCATGAACATCATTCCCGACACCCTGGTGGATGCGTTCGCCAAGGGCAACGTGTTGCAGATCCTGCTGTTCTCCATCCTGCTCGGCGTCGCGCTGGCGGCGGTGGGGCCGCGTGGCAAGCCCTTTGTCGACACGCTGGACAGCCTGATGCAAGGCATGTTTCGCATCGTCAATATGGTGATGCGCCTGGCACCCATCGGTGCGTTCGGGGCGATTGCGTTCACCATCGGCAAATACGGCTTCGGCTCGCTGTTTTCCCTCGGCAAGCTGATGGCCTGCGTCTACCTGACCTGCGCGGTCTTCGTGATGTTTGTGCTGGGGCCGATCTGCCGTTACAGCGGCTTCAGCCTGTGGAAGTTCCTGAAGTTCATCAAGGAAGAGTTGTTCACCGTGCTCGGCACCAGTTCGTCGGAGTCGGTGCTGCCGCAGATGATCGCCAAGATGGAAAAAGCGGGGGTATCCAAACCGGTAGCGGGGATGATCATCCCCTCGGGCCTGACCTTCAACCCGGACGGCCAGGCGATCTACTACACCATCGCGGCGATCTTTATCGCCCAGGCCACCAACACGCCGTTGACGCTGACCGACCAGTTGATCGTGCTGGCAGTGTTGATGTTCACCTCCAAGGGCTCGGCGGGGGTGACGGGGTCTGGCTTTATTATCCTGGCGGCGACGTTGTCGTCCCTGGGTACCATACCGGTGGCCGGCATGGTGCTGTTGTTGGGGGTGGACCGCTTTATGTCCGAAGCGCGGGCGATCACCAATACCATCGGCAATGGCGTGGGCACTATGGCGATTGCCAAGTGGGTAGGGGCACTGGACACGGTGAAAATGCGCAAGGCCCTCGACGGTGAAGTCGAGAGCCCCAGGGCGGATTCAGAACTTGAACCGGCCCACCAACCCCTTGAGCTGACCGGAAATATCCGTCAAACGACCTGACCCGGTCTGCGCCGAATGGGCGAAACCTTCAACCAACTGCGCATCGGCATGGATCTGCGCGATGTGCCGGTTGATCTCTTCGGCCACCTGGTGCTGTTCTTCGGCGGCCGTGGCGATCTGGGTGTTCTGGTCGCGGATCGAGTCCACCGAGCCACGGATCTTGTCGAAGCTGTCGCGGGCTTGCTGGATGCGTTCCACGCTGGTGTGGGACACCAGCAGGCTGCCTTGCATCTGCTGCGTGACTTCCTGGGTGCGGCGGGCGAGGTTGCCCAGCAGGCTGTCGATTTCGCCGGTGGAATCCGCCGTGCGACGCGCAGGGCGCGGACTTCGTCGGCAACCACGGCGAAGCCTCGGCCCTGGTCACCAGCGCGCGCGCTTCAATCGCGGCGTTGAGTGCCAGCAGGTTGGTCTGCTCGGCAATCGAACGGATGGTGTCGAGGATGGTGTTGATGTTCTGGCTGTCCTGCTCCAGCAACTGCATGGTCTGGGTCGACTTCTGCAGGTCTTCGCTGAGCTTGAGCACGCTGCCGGTGGCTTCGCCGATGTGTTGCTGGCCGGCATGTACATCGCGGTAGCCTTCGTCGGCACTGGTGGCTGCGGCGCTGCAAGAGCGTGCCACTTCGTTGGCGGTGGCGACCATTTCGTTGAACGCAGTGCTCACCAGTTCCACGGCTTCACGCTGGCGACCGGCGGCCTGGTTCATGTTGTTGGCCACTTCGCTGGTGTCGGCGGCGGCGGTTTGCAAGTCGGATGACGCGTTGCCGATGCGCTGCACCAGTTGCGCAATCATGCTCAGGAACTGGTTGAACCAGCCCGCCAGGCTGGCGGTTTCGTCCTTGCCCTGCACCTTGAGTTGGCGCGTGAGGTCGCCTTCGCCCTCAGCGATTTCTTGCAGGCCGTCGGCCACGCCACGGATCGGACGCACGATGACGCTGGCGAAACTGGCGCCGACGATGGCGAAGACGACGGCCAGTGCGGCGGCAATCGCGGCGATCAACCAGGTCAGGCTGGTGGCGCCGGCCATCACTTCGTCGCGCTTGATCAAGCCGATAAAGCGCCAGCCCAGGTCTTTGGAACTGACCACGTTGGCCATGTAGGCCACGCCGTCGATGTCGATCTGGGTCACGCCGTCGCCGCGCTTGGCCAGTTCGGCGTAGTTGGGGCCGAGGTCCGCCAGGGGCTTGAAGTTGTGCTTGGCATCGCTGGGGTCCACCAGCACGTTGCCGTTGGCTTCTACCAGCATCAGGTAGCCGCTGTCGCCCAGCTTGATGTTGCGCACCAGTTCGGTGAGCTGCTTGAGCGACACGTCCAGGCCGACCACACCGAGGATATGGCCGGTGGCGTCAGCGACGGTGTGCACGGTGCCGATCAGTACCACATCATCCGGTGCCCAGTAGTAGGCGCCGGTGCGCACGGTAGCGCCAGGCGCGGCGATGGCCGCTTTGTACCAAGGGCGCACGCGGGGGTCGTAGTTGTTCAGTTTGGTGTCGTCCGGCCAGCTGGCGTAGCCGCCGTCGCTCAGGCCCAGGGACAGGTAAGCGGTGCTGGGATGGCTTTTGGCGAACTGGTCGAAGATATCCAGCAATGCTTTATTCGTGGGTGTGAGGGGGATTTGCGCGGCGTCGGCGCCGGCGTAGCTCTTGAGGTCCTTGGCCGCGATAACACGCGGGTCCTTGGCCACAAAGTCGACGTTCTGGCTGATGCCGTCGAAAAACTGCTTCATGCCATTGTCGATCTGGCGGATCTCGCGCCCGCTGCTGTCGAGGAAATTGGCCTGGGCCCCCTCGCGCAGGTTCAACACTACCAACACGGCGACCAGGATGACGGGGACGCACGCGATAGCCGCGAACGCCCAGGTCAGCTTCTGCTTGATATTCATGACTTCACCTGCGGAGTATTTATAGTTTTGGCAAGGCAGTAGGTAGCGCTGAACGTCGCATGTGTTGTTATGAGGGGGTGTGGCCCATGCGTACCTCCGGTTTATCGACCGCGAAGTCACGCACTTTAGGGCCGCAGTGGTGATCAGCCGATTTGGTCGTCGGCCAGGGCGTCGCGTCGCATCGATTGCAGGTTCTTTTCGATGGTTTCGCAGATGGCTTCCATCTGGATCTGGTGTTCGCTGGAGCGGAACGGGCTTTGCAAATCGGTGCCGATGCGTTCGATGGCCAGCAGCATAAAGCCCACCACCG
This sequence comes from Pseudomonas cyclaminis, assembly GCF_015163715.1. Taxonomy (GTDB): domain Bacteria; phylum Pseudomonadota; class Gammaproteobacteria; order Pseudomonadales; family Pseudomonadaceae; genus Aquipseudomonas; species Aquipseudomonas cyclaminis. The sequence goes on along the minus strand of NZ_JADDUM010000007.1, from coordinate 3,781 downwards.
TGGACGCCAGCGGGGTGAACCAGCCCAAGGACTCAACCAGGCCCACCGGTACGATCAGGCAGAACAACGAGATAAACAACCGTGGAAAATACACGTAAGGGTAGGGCAGTGGCGTGTTGGCGATACGCTCCATGCCGCCCTGGGCGTTGGACAGGTCCACCAGGGTCGACTCCAGCCGGGCCAGGCGAATGCTGTCCAGGTGCCCGGCCTTGTATTCCCGGGCCAGGATTGCCGCCGAGCCGGTGAGGATATCGTTGGCAAAGTTATTGGTGGCGCCGTTGCGGGCAAATTCCTCGGTGGGGATGAACGCACGGACTTCATCCGGGCACGGCTCGCCCTTGAGGTGCGCGGCCAGGCAGTTGACGTAGGCCACATGCCGGCGCAGCAGGGTGGATTTGACCGGGTTGACGTCGCTGCCGGGGTCGTCCAGCAGGGTCAGCACCTGGCGCGCAAAGCTGCGCGAGTTATTGACCATCGCGCCCCACAGCGTGCGGGCCTCCCACCAGCGGTTGTAGGCGCTGCTGTTGCGAAAGCTGATCAGCACAATCAGCGCCGAACCCAGCAGGGTGAGGGGCATCAGCGGCAGGTTGATCTTGGCGTTGAGAAACAGCATGAAATCCACCGTGACGGCGATATCCCACAGCAGCAGCCAGAACAGCGACCAGCCTACGTAGCCCATGGTCTTGATGATCAGGCGGTACTTTTTGATGATGGCGGCTTTCAAACGACAACCTCGCGGTGAGCGGTAAGCAACATTGCCCTAGCTCGGACGCCGGGTTGGGGGGAAGGTTCGGTGGGGAACTGAAACGCTTAAGCCACTTCGGGATGTTGGAACAATTTTGGTAGCGACGATGTCCTTTTGCTTAATCGCGATAGATTGCGCTCAAGGCAAAACGCCATTATTGGTACTGCATTGAGATCAGTGAATCCAAGTTGTTTGATCAGGGCTCTTTCTCATGTGTGGCAGTTCGTTGAAGTTGGCGATGGAACATGCGGCGCAGGCATTTGAGCGGCATGTGGAATTTGAAGCGTGTGTGCGTAATCATTACAAGATGTTGCTGGAACCCTATTCAAAAAGAGCGTTTTTCTACAAGACGGCACTTAAGTTCAACCGTTTGATGGTGTCCTTCACGTTATTGAGCACTTATTTCTCCAAACCCATGCCGTTACTGTCGCAAGTGAAAGAATTTTGCGTGGAGCGCAGGTTTTGTTCGAAAAACAGCCTCGAATCCATATTCCTGCTGTTCAGGGCATTGGGGTTCATGAAGGTGGCGGGGCATCCGGACGACAGCCGCTTGCGCGTGTTCAGCCCGTCGTCCCAGGCGTGTCGGGAAATCCGGTTGATGCTGGCGTCCGTGGTGGAGCCGCTGGAATTGATGTGCGCCGATGAAGTGGTTTTTCGGCATTTGAATGAGTTGGATGACCGTGCGTATCTTGCGCGTTACTTCAAAGGTTATTCGACGTTGCTCATCAATAATCTGACGATTGATCTGTTGCTGCCTGACTGTTATTGGCTGGTAAACCGCGATGCAGGACATATGTTGATGCTCGCGATTTATAACGACGCGTGTTCGCCGGATAACCAGGGCGCAAGTTTCAGGTCGTCGTCTTATCTTTCAATCGCTGAGCAGTTGTCCGTGTCTAAAACCCATGTTATTCGACTGGTTCAAGAAGGTGCCGCCCGGGGGTATTTCAAAATTCATTCCAAGACAATGCTTGAGGTATTACCGCCGTTTATTTATCTGGTAAGACGCTTTATGGCGTATTCGTTTGCAACTTGCTTGCTGAGTCTGCAAGCGAGTCAGGCCGACAGTCAGTAGGCTACTTATTCGCAAGGAGTGAAGGGGTGCCAGCTATTTTGAAACTCAGGCCACGGATGCAAAGGCTGTTGTCACCTGCGATCGCACAGGCCGAGCTTATCGGGATTATTGCGTGGGTTGGAGTGCTGATGGCTGATCACGCCAAGCTGCTGGGCGTGCAGGCCGTCATTGTCAGCCTCTGTCTGATCGTTGTGTATCGGCTTCACCGACTCGTCACTCACTATTATTTGTGGCGGGCGCTGGGGGTGGTCTACATGGCGCTGTTGACGGCCGGGTTTACCTACGTCGTTCGCACCGACCCGCAGTTGCAGGTGTTTGCCTTGCCGCTGGCAGTGACCTTGGTGGCGTGCAGTGCAATTCTGTTTATCGCGGTCCAGGACTTTCTGGTGTGCGCGATCGCGGTGTGGTTAATGACCTGGCCCCATATTCCGGTAGGCCTTTACCAAGGCGTCGACATCTACTTGTTCATCTTTTGCGCGGCGTCCGTTTCGATTGGCTGCGTTCTTAATGTGTCCTACCTGAAAAACCTGCGCTCGGTGTTGTTGGTCGAGAGTGAGTTTCGGGTACTGGCTGAAACAGACTACCTGACCTCCATCCTGAATCGACGCGCCTTTATGGAGAGCTTCGCCGCGTTGCTTGCGGCAGGCGAGAGCGGCTATTTCATGATGTTGGACATCGATAGCTTCAAGTTGAAGAACGACCAGTTCGGCCACGATGTCGGCGACACGATCCTCTGCGCCATGGCCGGTTGCCTCAAATCGACGCCGGGCAGCTATAGCTTCGGCAGGATCGGCGGCGAGGAGTTCGGTGTGCTGTTGGTGGGCGATGACCCTTCAATCGCCAGTGATTTCGCGCTACGCCTGTTGCAGTCGATCCGTTGCAGTGTGGCCCCGCCTCACCACTACACCTGCAGCGCGGGCATGGCGCGGTTTTCGGCGGGTGCCGATCTATCGGCGGTGCTCAAATGTGCCGACCGCAACCTGTATGCCTCCAAGCACAACGGCAAAGACCGTGTGTACCTGGACGGTGAGGCAATCAGCCTCAGTGCTGGCTGAGAACGCTGGCGAGCAACCCCGGAAACCGACTGTCCAGCTCTTCTCTGCGCAACGAATTCAGATGGGTCGTGCCCACGCTGCGGGTGTGCACCAGGCCGGCATCGCGCAATACCCGGAAGTGGTGGGACATGCTCGACTTGGGGCGCCCACCGTCCAACTCGCCACAGGTTGCCTCTGGCACGCCGGCCAGGCAGCGCACGATGTCCAGGCGCACCGGATCACTCAAGGCGTACAGCAGACGCTCTAAGGTCAGGTCTTGAAGGGTAGGGTGTTTGAAGGCTCGCATGGGGCGGATGATAACAGGGGGGTATCGCTGAATACCATTGTTCGATTACCATCGAACTATCGAATCACTCACTTGCTGCTGGAGTTTTCCATGTCCGCCCTGTTCGAACCGTTCAAACTCAAAGACGTGACCCTGCGTAATCGCATCGCCATTCCACCGATGTGCCAATACATGGCCGACGACGGCATCGTCAACGATTGGCATCACGTGCATCTGGCCGGCATGGCCCGTGGCGGCGCCGGTTTGCTGGTGGTCGAGGCCACTGCCGTGGCGCCGGAAGGCCGTATCACACCGGGCTGCGCCGGTATCTGGAGCGATGCCCACGCCCAGGCGTTCGTGCCGATGGTCCAGGCCATCAAGGCCGCAGGCTCGGTGCCTGGCATCCAGATTGCCCACGCCGGCCGCAAAGCCAGCGCCAACCGTCCGTGGGAAGGCGATGACCACATTCCAGCCTCCGACGCCCGCCACTGGGAAACCATCGCGCCATCCGCCATCGCCTTCGGTCAGAACCTGCCCAACGTGCCGCGAGCCATGACCCTGGACGACATCGCCCGCGTCAAACAGGACTTCGTCGACGCTGCCCGCCGTGCCCGTGACGCCGGTTTCGAGTGGATCGAACT
>NZ_JADDUM010000069.1 GCF_015163715.1 Pseudomonas cyclaminis | reverse complement strand
GGGCGGAACCAATACCCGCCATCACCCAAATAACGGATATGCCCACAATCAACCCCAGGGTCGCCAATAAACCGCCACAAAATCCCCCGATTTTATTGGATGCACTCCCCCCAACTCCCAGCTAATCTCCTCAAACCAAATACCCACTCCAAATAGATGTTTTTTTGACGCCGGGTCAGCTGTCGCAAGGAATGCACATGACACAACGACGTAGTGGCAGAAAGCGGCGAACACTGCCGGAGGGCACTGCCATGACGTGGCGCCATACGTTCCAAACCCGTATCGCCGGGGTGTTGGCGTTGCTGCTGCTGGTGGTAGTCGCCGCCACCTATTTCGCCGTCAAGGCCGCCACCACCCGCGCCGTGGAGAACCAGGCACAGGTCCAATTGAAAACCGGAACCCAGGTGTTCGAACGCCTGCTGGACCTGCGCGGGCATCGCCTGCAATACGGCCTCGGTTGGCTCACCGCCGACGGCCCGTTCAAGCAAGCCGTGGCCGAAGGCGAGACAGTGCCGATTCTGGCCGCACTGCGTCGGCATGGCACCGGCATCCGCTCCAGCGAAGTGTTTGTGCTGGGCCTGGAGGGCAAGGTCATGGTCAGCACCTTGCCCATCCTCACGCGTGGGCAGCTTTTTCCCTATGACAACGCCTTGCGCCAAGCACGGCGCAACGGCCTGCAAATGCTGATTGTGGCCCTGGACGGGCGACCTTACTTGCTGGTGCAGGATCAAGTACTCGATCCACTGCCCATCGCCCGCGTCGTCATGGGCTTTCCCATGGACCAACTGTTTGCCAATGAACTGCGCTCCATGAGCAACCTGGAGGTCTCGTTCCTCAGCGTGCAGGGCGGCCAGCCTGGTCCCTTGTTCAGCACCCACCCTGACGCTTATCAGGCCGCCACCCTCAGCCTGCTGCACGATGCGCCGCTGAACCCGGAGGCTCGGATCCAGCTGTTTTACGGGCAGCGCGTGCTCAGCCGAGTGTTGCCCCTGGCCAACTCCGGTGACGGCGACGACGTGCGCGTATTGCTGCAAAGCCCGCTGGACCACGCACTGGAATCCTTTGCGCCACTGGACCGGCAGTTCCTCGGGATTGCCCTGGCGGTGCTGCTGGTGTCGTTGGCCGGCGCGTTGTTCCTGGCACGGCGGGTGTCGCGCCCGCTCAACGCGCTGGTGGAGGCGGCCGGGCGCATCGGCGAGGGTGACTACCGCACGCCGGTCCGGGTGCGCAGCCATGATGAATTCGGCCTGTTGGCCCGTGCCTTCAATGCCATGCAAAGCGGCATCGCCGTGCGTGAACGGCAACTGGCCCATAACGCCCTGCATGACCCGCTTACCGGCCTGCCCAATCGCGCCCTGGCAATGGAGCGCCTGGGCAGTGCGATCAGTGCGCGGCGGCCGGTGGTGTTGCTGTACCTGGGCATCGAGAACTACCGCGTCATCAACGAAGGCTTCGGTCCGGAGGGTGTGGAAGAGATGATGCGCGAAGCCAGTCGGTGTCTGTCCATGAGCCTGTTGGCCAGCGACACGGCTGCACGCATTACCGGCAGCGAATTCCTGCTGTTGCTGGAAAACACCGAGATCGACCGCGCCGTGGCCCGCGCCGACCGCCTCTACGCGCTGCTCACCGAACCCCAGCGCATCGGCAATCATGAAGTGCGCCACGAAGTCAGTATCGGCATCGCCGCGTACCCTGCCGACGGCCAGCACGTGGAAGAGTTGATCAGCCGCGCCGCGATTGCGCGCCACGATGCAACGACGCTGCCCGGCTATCTGCAGGTTTACCAGCAGGACCGCGACCTGGCCCACCAACGCCAGATCAGCCTGATCCGCGATCTGCGCCGCGCAGTCGTCGAAGGCGAGTTGTACCTGTGTTACCAGCCCAAGCTCGACCTGCTGCACGGCCAGGTACGCGAGGCCGAAGCCTTGCTGCGCTGGCAGCACCCGACGCTGGGGCTGGTCTCGCCCGCCGAGTTCATCCCCCTGGCCGAACGCACCGGCAGCATGGGCGGCCTGACCCAGTGGGTGATCGAAGAAGCGATCCGCCAGATCGGCGAATGGGCGCAGCGCGGACTGCATATTCAGTTGTCGGTGAATATTTCGGTGGACGACCTGGCCGATGATGACCTGGCGATTCGTGTCACAACGTTGCTGACGCAGTACCAGGTGCCCGCCCGGCAACTGATTTTCGAGATCACCGAAAGCGCGATCATGCACAACCCGCAACAGGCCCTCAGTGTGTTGGAGCAACTGCGTGGCTGCGGCATCAGCCTGTCGGTGGATGACTTTGGCACCGGCTACTCGTCACTGGCCCAGTTGCAGCGCCTGCCGGTGCAGGAGTTGAAGATCGACCAGTCGTTCGTGCGCAACCTCGACAGCGCCACGGGCGATGGTGTGATCGTGCGCTCCACCATCGAAATGAGCCACAACCTGGGGCTTAGGGTGGTGGCCGAAGGCGTGGAGTTCGAGCCGAGCCTCAAGCTGCTCAAACAATGGAATTGCGACACGGCCCAGGGTTACCTCATCAGCCGGCCACTGAATGCCATGGCGTTCGAGATGTGGATGCGCCGCGAGCACGCGCAGGTCTGAGGACCCGCTGCTACAGTTTCTACGGTCCAGGCCGATAGGCTTTACAAGGCTTGACCGTTTGCACAGTTATTTACCGACCAACGGTCAAGTATCCAGCGCTATTGAGTGATGGCATTGTGCCTTGTTTGCGGCATCATGACCGCACATCGCTGTGCCAAGGCTGGCCGCTCATTTTCCATTTTTGCGGATCGACCATGGCCCGAACTCTTCCTTCGATCTCCCTGATGCTGATGCTGGCGGGCTCTGCCTCGGCGGCCACGCTGGACCTGTCGTTCAAGCAGGCCGATGGCAGCCCGGTGGCGGATGCGATAGTCACACTGCAAGGCCCGCCCGCTGCATCGGCCGGCGTGCTCAAGGCCAATATGGACCAGCGCGACCAGCGCTTCGCCCCCCATGTGCTGGCGGTCCATACCGGCACCCAGGTGCGTTTCCCCAATAGCGATAACATCCGGCACCAGGTGTATTCCTTTTCCACGGCCAAACGTTTCGAATTGCGCCTGTACGAAGGCACGCCCGCCGAGCCGTTGCTGTTCGACAAACCCGGTGTGGTGGTATTGGGCTGCAATATCCATGACTGGATGCTCGGCTACATCTACGTCACCGACGACCCGCACTTCGGCGTCAGCAACGCCCAGGGCCAGGTGCGCCTGGAGCAACTGGCACCCGGCGATTACCACGCCACCCTGTGGCACCCGCAGCTCGCGGGCATGCAGCCGCTCGACGGCGGCACCCTGCACATTCCTGCCGGCGGCCTGAGCCACAACGTAGTGTTGGCCCTGGAGCCCGCGTCCGAAGATCTTCCGCCCACGCCAAGTGCCTTTGGCGATGCTTTCAAGCGAGCTGCCCGTGAAACTGCGCAGTAGTTTCCAGGCGCGGGTCGCCAGCGTCCTGATCCTGCTGTTGCTGGTGGTGATCGGTGCGCTGTATTTCAGCGTCAAGGCTGCCACCAGCTCAGCGGTACGTAGTCAGGCCCTGGCCCAGCTGGATGTGGGGGCGCGGGTCTTCGAGCGCTTGCTGGACGTGCGCGGCCGCCGCCTCGCCGACGGTGTGCAACTGCTTGCTGCCGACTTCGGTTTTCGCGATGCCGTGGCCAGCGGCGACTCGGCGACGATGCGCTCGGTGCTGCTCAATCACGGCAAGCGCATCAACGCCAGTGACATGATCCTGCTGGGCATGGACGGCAAGGTCCTGGCCAGTACTCTGAGCGAAGTGCCCGAAGGCTCGACCTTCAAATATGACCAGTCGCTGCGCGAAGCCCGGCGCAATCGCCAGGCCATGCTGATCGTGCCGCTGCAAGGCAAGCCGCACCTGCTGGTAGAAGCGTCGGTGCTGGCGCCGTTGCCGATTGCGCGGGTGGTGATGGGCTTCAGCATGGACGGTGCGTTCGCCGGTGAGTTGCGCTCGTTGAGCAACCTCGAAGTGTCCTTCCTGGCAATCGAGAAAGACCAGCCCGGCGACTTGGTTACCACTCAGCCCCAAGCGCTGCGCGGGAGCATCCAGGCACTGATGCAGGGCGACGCCACGCGCCGTGGCCTGTCCACCACCGATCACCTGGAGCAGCGCTTCCTCAACCAGTCGCTGGTCTTGGCCAGCGATGAAAACGGCAAAGTCCTGGCCTTGCTGCAAAGCCCGCTGGACGCGGCGATGCAAGCCTTTGTGCCGTTGGATGAAAAGATCCTGGTCATTGCGTTGGTCGCGTTACTGGCGTCGCTGATCGGTGCCTTGCTGCTGGCGCGTACTGTGTCGCGTCCGGTGCAGGCACTGGCGCTGGCGGCCGAGCGTATTGGTCAGGGCGATTACCATACGCCCGTGGCCCTGGCCCGCAGCGACGAGCTGGGCTTGCTCGCCAGTGCGCTCAACTCCATGCAAAGCGGCATCGCCGAGCGCGAACAACAGCTTGCCCACAATGCCTTGCATGATCGCCTCACCGGCCTGCCGAACCGCGCACTGGCCATGGAACGCCTGGGCAGTGCCATAGCGTTGAATCGACCGCTCGCCTTGATCTACCTGGGCATCGACAACCTGCGTGTCGCCAGCGAAACCGCCGGGCCGGATGCAGTCGACCAATTGCTGCTGGCGGTCAGTCGCCGCCTGGAAGCTGTGCTGCGCCCTGGCGATACCCTGGCGCACCTGATCGCCGACGAGTTTCTGCTTTTGCTCGAAGGCGCCGGCAGCGACGAGGCAGTGGGCATGGCCGATAAACTCCAACAACTGTTGCTGCGTCCCCAGCGCATCAACGGCCATGACTTGGCGCTCGACTGTCGCCTGGGTATCGCTGCATTCCCGGCCGACGGCGAAAGCCCCCACACCCTGCTTGAGCGCGCCGCCATCGCCATGAAAGACGCCGCGCAAATGCCCGGTCGCCTGCAAATCTACGAGCACGGCCGTGACCTCGCGCACCGCCGTCAGATCACCCTGATCCGCGACCTGCGCCACGCGGCCAACCAAGGCCAACTGCTGCTGCATTACCAGCCCAAGCTGGACATTCGCCAGGGCACCGTGCGCCAGGCCGAAGCCTTGCTGCGCTGGCAGCATCCGCAGTTCGGCATGGTCTCGCCGGCGGAATTCATTCCCCTGGCCGAACGTTCCGGCAGCATTCAACTGCTGACCCACTGGGTGATCGAAGAGGGCATTCGCCAACTGTGTGAATGGAACCGCCGTGGCCTGTACCTGCAGTTGTCGCTGAACATCTCGGCGGACGATTTACTCGGCGATGAGCTGGCCCACCGCGTCTCGGCGTTGCTGCGTCGCTATGGTTTGCCGGCGGAGCAACTGGTGTTCGAAATCACCGAAAGCGCGGTGATGCGCGAGCCGGAAAAAGCGCTGAAAGTCCTGCACTTGCTGCGTGATTGCGGCATCAGCCTGTCGGTGGATGACTTCGGCACCGGCTATTCGTCGCTGGCTCACCTCAAGCGCCTGCCGGTGCAAGAGTTGAAGATCGACCAATCCTTTGTACGCAACCTCGATGAAACCAGTGAAGACGCGGTGATCGTGCGTTCCACCATCGAGATGAGCCACAACCTGGGCCTCAAAGTGGTCGCCGAAGGCGTTGAGTACGCCCACAGCCTGCGTCTTCTGGAGCGCTGGCAGTGCGACACGGCCCAGGGTTACCTGATCAGCCGGCCCTTGAGCGCCGACGCTTTCGAAGCCTGGGTGGCGTTGCCCCTCAGTGCGCAAACTTCCCTTGTTCACTGAGTGGCTGACGTGCGTCTCTCTCTATTGATTGGCTGCCTGGCCGCCCTGACTGTGCACACCGCCCTGGCCGAAAACGGCCGCCTGATCGCCACCGGCGGTGCCAGCAGCATCGAGGGCACGGCGGGCGGCGGCATCACGCCGTGGGCGGTGCTGGCCGGCTACGGCGAACAGCACGAATGGGGCGCCACGGCGTTCGCCACCACGGTCAACCTGCCGGACTATCGGCTGGACGTGGCGGGGCTGGCGCTGGCCTATGACAACCGCGTCGAAGTGTCTTTCGCCCGCCAGCGTTTCGACCTTGGCAGCCTGGTGCACAAGCTGAATCTGCCGGAAGACAACCTCGGCCAGGATGTGCTTGGGGTGAAGGTGCGCCTGTTCGGCGACGTGATTTACGACCGCCTGCCGCAGGTGTCCCTCGGCCTGGAATACAAGCACCAGACCAACTTCGACATCCCCAGCCTGGTCGGTGCCAGGCGCGACAGCGACGTGGAAGGCTACCTGGCCGCGAGCCGTTTGTTCATGGGCGCCGTGTTCGGCTACAACGTGCTCGTCAACGGCAGCCTGCGCTACAGCCGCGCCAACGAAACCGGTCTGCTAGGCTTTGGCGGCGACCGCCGTGACAGTCGCAGCCTGCTCAAGGAAGGCTCGGTGGCGCTGCTGTTCAACCCGCGCTGGGCGGTGGGCGTGGAGTACCGTGAGAAACCCGACAACCTGTCGTTCGCGGGCGAAAGCGACTGGGCCGATGTGTTTGTCGGCTACTTTCCCAACAAGCATGTGTCGTTTGTGCTGGCCTACGCCCGGCTTGGGGAGATCGCCACCTTGGATAACCAGAACGGCACCTACCTGTCGGTGCAAGGGAGTTTCTGATGCGTTTTCTACCCATCGCCCTGGTGCTGCTGCTCAGCGCCTGCGCCCAGCAACCGCCCAAGGACGACAGCCTGTACCGCGACCTTGGCGCCATGCCCGGCATTACGCGGATTGTCGAAGGCATGCTGCTCAACATCGCTCGGGATGAGCGCATCGTCGAACGTTTCCGGCGCGTCGATATCCAGCGCCTGCGCAACAAATTGATCGAACAGTTCTGCGTCGAAGCGGGCGGCCCGTGCACCTACACCGGCGACAGCATGGCCGAGAGTCACAAGGGCCAGAACGTGAGCCGCAGTGACTTCAATGCACTGGTGGAGGATTTGATCAAGGCGATGGACAGCGAAGGAATCCCGGTGCCGGTGCAGAATCGGTTGATTGCCCGGCTGGCGGTGATGCGTGGAGAAGTGATCGAGCACTAGTCTCCTGAACGCCACGGTTCAAATGTGGGAGGGGGCAAGCCCCCTCCCACATATTGATCTGTGTTGTTTATGAAAAAGGCGGCTACCTGTTTAGGGTAGCGCCTTTTTTTACCGCCGATAAAGCTTAATCCGGCAGTTTGAACGCCATTACATAGTCACCCTGCTTGGTCCCCAGGGAACCATGACCACCCGCCACGACCAGCACGTACTGCTTGCCGTCCTTGCCGGTGTAGGTCATCGGTGTGGTTTGCGCGCCAGCTGGCAGGCGGCCTTCCCACAGTTGCTTGCCGTTTTTCACGTCGTAGGCACGCAGGTACTGGTCGAGGGTGCCGCTGAGGAAGGACACGCCACCGGCAGTGGTGAAGGTGCCACCCAGGCTAGGTACGCCCATGCTCAGTGGGATCGGAACCGGCGAGCTGTCACGCACGGTGCCGTTCTTGTGCATCCAGATGGTTTTGTGGGTTGTCAGGTCGACCGCCGCCACATAGCCCCACGCCGGTGCCTGGCACGGCAGGCCCATTGGCGACAGCATGGCTTCGAGGATCACGCCGTATGGCGCGCCTTTGTTCGGCTGCACGCCTTCGGTTTCGCTGACGCGAGGGCCTTGCTTGGCGATGTCGGCGGCTGGGATCAGCTTGGACTTGAACGCCATGTAGCTCGGGTTTACGAAGGCGATCTGGCGTACCGGGTCGACGGAAATGCCACCCCAGTCAAACACGCCGAAGTTACCTGGGTAAACGATCGAGCCTTGCAGCGATGGCGGGGTGAACGCGCCGTCGTAGCGCAGGGATTTGAAATCGATGCGGCACAGCAGTTGGTCGAACGGCGTCACGCCCCACATGTCGCGCTCTTTGAGCGGCGGCGGCATGAAGTTCAGCTCGGACTTCGGCTGGGTAGGGGAGGTACGGTCGCCCGCGACTGCGCCCTGCGGCACGGCCACTTCATGGACCGGCACGACCGGTTGGCCGGTTGCACGGTCCAGCACGTAGATGCTGCCTTGCTTGGTCGACGCCATGACGGCCTGCTTCACGCCGGCGTCGGTCTTGATGTCGATCAGCGACGGCTGGCCGCCCACGTCCATGTCCCAGAGGTCATGGTGGGTGAACTGGAAGGTCCACTTCACGTGGCCGCTGTCGATGTCCAGGGCGGTCAGGCCGGCGGAATATTTCTCGGAATCGTCGGTACGGTCGCCGCCGTATTGGTCGGGCATCTGGTTGCCCATCGGCAGGTAGAGCATGCCGAGTTTTTCATCCACGGCGAACATGGACCACATGTTCGGCGAGTTGCGGGTGTAGGTCTTGCCTTCGGCCAACGGGGTGGTGTCGTCCGGGTTGCCGCTGTCCCAGTTCCACACCAGCTTGCCGGTGTGTACGTCGAACGCACGGATCACGCCGCTAGGCTCGTCGGTGGAGACGTTATCGGTCACGTGACCGCCGATCACAACCAGGTTTTTGGTCACGGCCGGTGGCGAGGTGGAGTAGTAACCGCCTGGGGCAAAGCTGCCGATGTTGGCACGCAGGTCGACCTGGCCTTTGTCGCCGAAGTCTTCGCACATCTTGCCGGTGTCGGCGTTGAGGGCGATCAGGCGGGTGTCGGCGGTCGGCACGAAGATGCGTTTCGGGCAGGCATTCGGCGCGGCGGCCGGGCTGGCGCTGCCGGTCGGGCTCTGCTCGGACGCGTAGGCCGCGTCATCGTGATACGACACGCCACGGCAGGTCATGTGCGCCCAACCCTTGAAGTTCTCAGCGCCCTGGCTGCTGATCTTCGGATCGAAACGCCAGATTTCCTTGCCGGTGTCCGGGTCCAGGGCAATCACTTGGCTGTGCGGGGTGCACACGTAGAGCATGCCGTTGACTTTCAGCGGGGTGTTTTCCGCGGTGGTCTCGCCTGGATCGTTCGGGCCGGGGATGTCGCCGGTGCGGTAGGTCCACGCAGGCACCAGCTTGTGGGCGTTTTCCGGGGTGATCTGGGCCAGCGGCGAGTAACGGTCACCGAAGGACGAACGACCGTAGGAGTTCCAGTCGCCATCAGCCTGGGACGGCGCAGCATTGGCCATGCCCGGCACCGCGTCGCGGTCCAGTTGGCCTTTGATCTCACCAGGGTTGGTGAATTGGCTGGCGAGGGCGGCAGCGCCGGCCAACACCACGGCCACGCTCAGCGCGCCAGTGCCCAGCGGGGCAGGTTGGCCACGCAGCAACGGACGGCGAAACCACGGCAGCAACATGACGATGCCCAGGGCGAACAGCAGCGCCAGGCGTGGCACCAACTGCCACCAGTCCAGGCCGACTTCCCACAAGGCCCACACGGTACTGGCGAACAGCACCAGCGCGTACAGACCCAGCGCGGCGCGGCGGGTCGCCAGCAGCAGGACGCCGGTGAGGGCGATGCCGATACCGGCCAGCAGGTAGTACAGCGACCCGCCGAGCATCGTCAGCTTGATACCGCCGGCCAGCAGGGCCAGGCCCATGATCAGCAGCAAGACGCCTAGCAGCCTGGGCAGCAGGCGGCTTGGGCTTGAAGCACCATCAGTGCTCATAGTGTGTTTCTCCGTGACGTTGGAATAATTGTGTAACCCCGTGCTTCACTCACTGTAGATGACGATTCGGCGCGGGCTTGGTTCAGCGTTAATTCGGTTTTTCTGGGGATAGCGAGGGTTATCCACAGGCGGGCGATTTATCCCCAGGCGCGGGCCGGTGTAAGACAGCGCTGTCTTGGTATGTGGGAATAATCAGCAAGATGGGGTCGACCGGGGAGTGAAACGTTTCAGGTTGTTGCGAAGGATAAAGCGCGGAGGCGTTTAGAGAAAGCCTAAATCTCAAGATGCATCATTTCAGATTTGGTAACAGTGACGAAGTGTCGCTGCAAAAAAGCGGGTAGGAACCTGCTTTTTGGTTAGCTACTTTTTGGTTAGCAGCTTTTTGTGGCTAGCAGCTTTTTGTGGTGAGAGGCTTGTTTGTGGTGAGCGGGCTTGCCCCGCGCTGGGTGGCGAAGCCGCCCCAAAACCTGACACTGCGGTGTGCCTGATACACCTCGGTGTTTTGAGTGGGGCCGCTTCGCAGCCCAGCGCGGGGCAAGCCCGCTCACCACAAACAAGCCCCTCACCATAAAAAAGCCTGCTCACCAGAAACAAGCCTGCTCACCCCAAAAGACCCGGCTCACCCTAAACGCCCGTGCCAACAGGGCAGGAGTTAGAAGGTGGTGCGGATACCGAACTGCACACTGCGCCCCGGTGCGGGCGCCACGTCGCGCAGGATCGAGCTGGCATAGCGCACAGTCTGGTTGGTCAGGTTTTCACCGTTCACAAACGCCAGCCACTGGCTGCCGCCCATATTGAAATGGTAACCCGCGCTCGCCCCCAGCGTGGTGTAGCCATCGGTGCCGCTTTCGTTATCCGGCACACGGCCTTGGCCCGCCGCATGTTCTACGTCGATGCGCGCCTGCCAGCGGTCGAGTTCCCACAGCAGGCCGCTGTTCAAGCGCAGCGGCGCAATGCGCGGCAAGGCTTCGCCGGTATCCAGGTTGGTGGCACGGGTGTAGTCGCCCGACAGCTCCAGCGCGAATTTGCCGTAGGCGCCTTCGCCGAGCTTGATGTGATCCTGGGCTTCAAAGCCGGCGAAACGTGCACGCACGCCGGAATATTCGTACTCGGGAATGCCACCCGCGTCTTCTTCACCGTCGTCGTTCAGCGTACGACCCGTGCCCAACAGGCCGATGTAGTTGGAGAAGCGGCTGTAAAACACGCCGAAGCTGCCTTTATGGGTGCCGTTGTCAAAGCGCAGGGCCAGGTCGCTGGACACGGCTTTTTCTTTCTTCAGGTTGGCGTCGCCCAGTTCATAGGTGCCGGTGGCAACGTGGGCGCCGTTGGCATACAGCTCGTAGAAGGTCGGTGCGCGCTCGGTATAGCCCAGGGTCGCGGCCAAGGACCAGACCGGCGTCAGCGTATACACCGCGCCGGACGACAGGCTGCCGGCGGTGAAGTCGTTGGATTTGTCGGCACCGGCAAAACGTGCGTTGCCCTTGGCATCCGGGTCGACGCTGGTGTGTTCCAGGCGCCCGCCGAGGCTGAGCTTGAGGCGCTCGGTGGCTTGCATTTCTTCGAGGATAAACAGCGCCCCGGCGTTGGTGTCGGTCTGCGGCACGAAGGCCTCTTCGCCGAGGGCTGAGAACTCGTTGCGGGTTACCTGGGCGCCGACCACGCCATCGAGCGGGCCGATGGGCTGGTGACGCGCTTCCACGCGGGCTTCATAGCCTTTGTTCTTGAAGATCGTGCCGGTTTCGCCGTCTTCGATTTCGCGGTGTTCGTAGTCGGTGTAGCCCGCGTCGAGTTTCACCGAGGTGAACGGGCCTTGCAGGTTGCGGATCTCGGACGCAAAGGCGTAGTGATCCTGCTTCATGCGGATGCGCACTGCCTGTTCGGCAGGCGAGCCGTAGTTACTGTCGTAGCTGCTGTAGGACAGCCCGGCGTAACCGTCATCCCAGGTGTAGGAACCGCCCACGGCGCCGCCGTCCTGGCGCCCGTCGCTGTTGCCCAGGCGCCCGTTTTTGCCGGGGCCGTCTTCGCTGTCCGCTGCGTGGCGGCTGCGCGCCTGGCCTGGGATTTTCAGGTCGTTGAATTCCCGCGCATTAGCGTCCAGGTGCAAGGCAAACGTGCCATTGCCGGCTTCCAATTTGCCCGCGCTGCTGCGTGTTGTATCGGCGCCGCCGTAGCGCAATTCACCGGCGCCGTGAATGCCTTCGATGGCTTCGGTGGGGATGCGGTTGTCGAACGTGTTGACCACGCCGCCGATGGCGCTGCCGCCGTACAGCAACGCGGCCGGGCCGCGCACGATTTCGATGCGTTCGACGTTGACCGGGTCCAGCGGTACCGCATGGTCATAAGACAGCGACGAGGCATCCAGCGCGCCCACGCCATTGCGCAGGATGCGAATACGGTCGCCGTCCTGGCCACGAATGATCGGCCGGCTGGCGCCTGGGCCAAAGTACGAAGACGACACGCCCGGTTGCTGGTTCAGGGTTTCGCCGAGGCTGCCTTTTTGTTGCAGGGTCAGGTCATCGCCTTCGAGCACGGTGGTCGGCGATGCGAGTTGTTCGCTGCCCAGCGGGTTGCCGGTGATGACTTGGGGTTGCAGTTCCAGGGCGTGGGCTTCGGAGCAGATCAGCAGGGCGGCGGCAAGCGGGGTCAAGCGCCACAGGGAAGAGAGGGACATCGGACATTCCTTGGCAAAACGACGAAAAGATTTGAAAGTTATAGTTACAATATAACATCTCTTTTTCGTGATCCACGGGAACTTTTTATCAGTGGGTGGGCGGGGTGATAAGGTGTGCGCCTTCGTGATTACTTTTTTCATAGGCCCGGCATGACCGCGACAAGCAACGATCCCCTTCACGGCGTCACCCTGCAGCACGTTCTCACCACGCTGGTGGAGCACTACGAATGGGAAGGCCTGGCCGAGCGCATTGATGTGCGGTGTTTCAAGAGCGACCCGAGCATCAAGTCGAGCCTGACCTTCCTGCGCAAAACGCCGTGGGCGCGGGAGAAAGTCGAAGGGTTGTACGTCAAGCTGATGCGCACCAAACGCCCGCTGGATTGAACCCATGAAGCGGTTTATAGCGGCAGCGGCACTGGCCGGTTGGGCGGGGTTGGCGATTCAGCAGTACCTGATTTTTTATTCGCGCTGGTCGACCGGCGCCAGCCTGCTGGGCGGGCTGATCAACTTTTTCAGTTTCTTCACGGTGCTCACCAACACCTTGGCGGTGGTGGTGTTGAGTTATGCGGTGATTCAACGGGATTCAGCGGCGAAGCGGTTTTTTCTCAGGCCGGCGATCAGCAGTGGGATCGCCGTGAGCATCCTGGTGGTGGGCCTGGCGTACAGCCTGTTGCTGCGGCATTTGTGGCAACCCGAAGGTTTTCAATTGCTCGCCGACGAATTGCTGCACGACGTAATGCCGGTGCTGTTTTTGATCTATTGGTGGCGGTGCGTGCCCAAGGGCTCCCTGCGCCTCAAGCACATCGGCGCGTGGGTGATCTACCCGTTGGTGTACTTCGCCTATGCGCTGTTGCGCGGGGATTTGCTCGGGCAGTATCAGTACCCGTTCATTGATGTCGGCACCCTGGGTTATCCACAGGTATTCGTGAATGCCGGGGGGATTCTGGCGGGGTTTGTGCTGATTGCGTTGGCGGTGGTGGGGCTGGATAAATACTTGAAGTCGCCGTCCTTCCAATGAGGGAGGGGCGAGCCCCTCCCTCAGGTTTCACTCGTCTTCGCTGCCCTCGGCACGCCAGTAACCAACGGCCTTGAGGAACTCCTCGTTGACTTTGTGAGTGTCCAGCAACACGCGCCGCAGCTGGCGCGACAACTTGGTTTCGGTCGCGACAAAGCTGTACAGCGTGCCGCCCGGCAGCGTCAGGTTCTGTACCGTTTGCAGCAGATTGTCCTGACCGCGCACCACCCATATCACATCCACATCGGCAGCACTGCGCAGCGTTTGCTGCTCTGCCGCATTTTCGATCTCGATCACCGCCAAGACCTTGCGCCCCGCCGGCAGTTCTTCCAGGCGGCGGCCGATGGCGGGCAGGGCGGTCTCGTCGCCGATCAGCAGGTAGCTGTCGAAGATGTCCGGCACGATCATCGAGCCGCGTGGCCCGCCGATGTACAGGTGCTGGCCGACCTTGGCCTGGTCGGCCCAGGTGGAGGCAGGACCGTCGCCGTGCAGCACGAAGTCGATGTCCAGTTCGCCGCTGGCCAGGTCATAGCGGCGAGGCGTGTAGTCGCGCATCGCCGGTTGCGGGCCGTCGCCCTTGATGCTGAAGGTCGGGCTTTGCAGCGCCGCTTGTTCGGCGGCGTTCTGCGGGAACAGCAGCTTGATGTGATCGTCGCTGCCCAGGCTGATAAAGCCCGCCAGTTCCGGCCCGCCCAAGGTGATACGGCGCATGCGCGGGGTGATGTCGACCACGCGCAGGACGTCCAGGCGGCGGCGTTTGATTTCGTGGGTAACGCGATGGATGGCTTGAGTATTCATTGAGTTTTCCCGTCAGCAATGGCTTGGGCGGTGCCGTTGAGCAGCGCTGCGACCCGCGTGATTTCTTCCGGGCTCCAGCGCCCGTGGTGCGAATGCAGGGCGTGGCGCAGGTTATGCACCGCCTCGTGGATTTCCGGTGGGCGGTCATGGCCGCGCAGCGAGCGTTTGCTCACATCCATGCGCATGCGGATACCTTCAAGGGCAATCGCCTGTTCGCTTATGAAGAGACGACCGGCGTCGGTGATTGTGTAGCGTTTTTTTCCGCCCTCGGCGTCGCCAGTGATCAATTCGCTTTCTTCAAGAAAGGTCAGGGTGGGATAGATCACCCCAGGGCTGGGGCTGTAGGCACCGTCGAACAGGGTTTCGATCTGGCGGATCAGGTCGTAGCCATGGCAAGGCTGTTCGGCGATGAGCGCCGGCAGCAGCAGTTTCAGGTCGCCCGGCGCAAAGACGCGTGGGCCTCGCCCGCCGCGTTCGCGGCCGGGGCGTTTTTCGAAGCCATCGTGGCTGTCACCGTGGTCTCGGTGGTGATGAGGGTCTCTCATTTCTGTGTGCTCTCTTTGCAGGTTTAGACATAACGTAAGATATATCTTATGGTTTGGGTATGCCTGGGCGACCAACGGTCATTCGCCGACGTGCATGGGGCGAGAGCGGTGCAACTTTTACCTTTTGCGCTATAACTATCAATTAGAGTTGTTACTCGAATTTTATGCAGGGGTTGGCTGGGTTTTATTATTTTTGTGGTACCGTTCTTACAGATTGTTCAAGTTGTTTTTAGTGTTGGGTAGTTGTGTAGTACAAATCTTACGGATGCTTTTAAAGTTTTGGCAAATTGCCATAAAATTCACGCGAGCCGCGTAGTGTAAGGGCTACGTAGTTATGGGAAGTTGCTGGCATATTTGAAATTGAAAGCGCTGGATCATGCCTGGGTGTTGTGCTGACCCCTTGCGGGCAGTCATGACTCTCATTGCAAGTTGGTCTTGTGTGTCAACGCCAAGTTCAACTTGTGGTGGTTAATCAAATACCCAAGAAACAGGTATCCACCATGTTCAAGAAGTTTGTGATTGCTGCCCCCCTGGCCGTTTTGGCACTGAGTTCGTCGGTTGCATTCGCAGCCGGTGAAGCCAACCACACCGTCAACATCACGGCCAACATCCCGACTACGGTGTTCCATGCTCAGCCACGTGATCCCAACTTCGGTCGGGACGAAACCATGAGCTACAACCTGGTGAGTGGCGAGCTGGCACCGTTGACCGCCATCTACGACCTGAAGAACACCAACGGCTCGGTCCACGCTTACATCGAAGGTGGCCCGGCCGTGTTGTTCAACGGTGTCCCTGCGCAAAACATCCCGCTGACCACCACCCTGCATGGTGTGGAGCTGAACGGCACGCCAAAGGAAGTAGTGAACGAGGCTGATTCGACCCCAGGCGTCGGCGCTCAACTGCGTATCGCGGCCGCCAAGCCTACGGCGACCCAGCGCGGTGCCTACACCTCCGCCGTGGCGCTGGTGTTCGACGCCGTACTGCCAACGCCTGCTCTCTAATGGCGTGAGTGCCCGCTGAGCCTCGCGCTCTCGGGCATTGGCGCTCAGGCCGGACTTCTGTCCCCGGGAGTCCGGCCTGTTTTTCACTTTGTCTCTTGGCTCTCAGAGTATTGCTTTCATGTTCCCGATGACGCCCATCGCGGTTGCGCTTGCGCTAGTGATTTGTACGAGTGCCTTGGCTGCGCCGACACCCATCGCCGTGACGCCCGCCAACTTGCTGACCCAGTCCCAGGGGTTGCCGGCAGGGTTTGTCGACCATTTCTTTGATGTGCCACTGGCCGTGCGGGTCGATCTTGATCAGAAATTTCTGGGAGAGGCGCTGATTGTCCTGTCCCGGGATGAGCTGGTGACGCTGCTTGAGTTCACCGAGTCGGGCGACAGCAAGGTGCCCGCCGCGATCCGTGACACCTGGCAAGGTTTGCTGGAAAAGGGCCTGCCCCTGGGCGCGTGTACCCAGTCATGCCCGCAGCAGTTGGTGTCGATGCACTACAACCTGGAAAGCTCGCAGTTGTCGATCATCACCCAGAACGTCGAGCACGCCGATGATGCGCCGCGTTACTACCAGCAGCCCGAAGGCGGTAGCCGTGGTTTGATCATCAACAACCAGCTCAACCTCAGCGGCGGCCAGGACGAAGACCTGGGCGGGCGTTATGGTTTGCAGGCCAGTGCCAGCCTGGGTAATTGGACCCAGGTATTCAACCTGCAGTTGGCCCGCCAGAGCGGTGACGAAGAGCAACTGCGCCACGCGATCCATGAGCTGTATACCCAGCGTGAACTGGAAGGCCAGTTTCTGCGCCTGGGGCATTTCACCCCCAATTCCGATGGCCTGACACGTCAGTTGCGCAGCTTTGGCGCCAGCCCCGATACGGCGCTGGGCGTCATGTACGGCAGCTCCGACAGCCTGGCCATCAATAATGCCAAGGCCAGCGTTTACCCGATCTACGTCACCGCCAATCGCCAGGCCGCCGTGGAGATTTACCGCAATGGCCTGCTGATCAACACCCAGGCGGTGGCTGCCGGTTTGCAGACCCTGGACACGCGCCCGCTGCCCGGCGGGATTTATGAAGTGGAAGTACGCCTGGTGGAAGATGGCCTGACCGTCAGCACCACCCAGGAATTAGTCTACAAACCCAGCAACTGGCGCAACGCCGATGACCGCTGGCGCTACAACGTGTTTGCCGGGCGTGAAACCAAGTTGTTCAGCAACTGGGACGAACAGGCGTCCGGGGCGATGACTGCCGGTGCCTCCGTCAACTACCTGCTGCACCCACGGGTGATTCTTGGCCTCACCGCCCGCGAGGTGCGCGAGCAACTGCAGTA
Organism: Pseudomonas cyclaminis; assembly: GCF_015163715.1. Lineage (GTDB taxonomy): Bacteria > Pseudomonadota > Gammaproteobacteria > Pseudomonadales > Pseudomonadaceae > Aquipseudomonas > Aquipseudomonas cyclaminis. The sequence goes on along the minus strand of NZ_JADDUM010000069.1, from coordinate 38,577 downwards.
CGGCGGGTCGGTGGACTGGACGGTGGCCAACAACACCAGCCTTTACGCCAACCTCTATCAAACCCGCGAGCACGGCACCGGCATGGACCTGCAAGGGCTCTATACGTTCGGCGCCACCAACCTGGTGTTCAGCCACAACCGCAGCTGGCTCGACACCCGCGACACCTACGAAACCCTGCCGGACGGCACCCGCCTGCGGCGCAATACATTCGTGGGGGAAACCAGCAATTCGGCGCTGTCGGTGAACCACCGCGTCGATGCCAATAATTCCTGGAACGTGCGTGTCTCCCACAGTGAAGGTAACGCGCAAGGTGCCGGGGTTGACCTGGGCTGGAGCCGCCGCGACACGCTCATGGGCAGCGACGCCAACTGGCGATTCTCGGTGTTCGACCGCCCCGCAAGCTCGGGCACCGGTAACGAGCGCAACCGCGGTGTCGACCTCAGCCTGAGCCTGGCCCTGGGCAACGATGGCCGGCAGATTTCCGGCAGCATCGGCACGCGCACCGCCCGTGACGGTGGCCGCGACAACAATGCCTCGATCACCTATCGCCAGGACCTCACCGACCACCTGCTGCAAAGCGTCTCGGCCACGGCAATCACCGACACCTATGGCGTGGGCCTGTCGAGCATGGCCAGCTTCGACACCGATGTTGTCAGCGGTGACGGCTTCGTCCAGCGCAGCTCGTACAACGGCAACTTCACCGGCGGCATGAACCTGCACAGCACGTTTGTGGCCGGTGCCGACAAGGTGTTGCTGACCAGCCAATACCACGGTAACGGCGCGGGCATGATCATCGATGTCGAGAGCGACCTGGACAGCATTGCCCTGCGTGCCGATGACTTCAGTGGCGGCGGCGCGATCCTGCGGCCGGGGCGCAACTTCGTACCGGTGTCGGCCTACAAGAGCAGCACCGTCAATTTCGACTTTGACGGTAACCATCCACCGGCCGCGAACATTCAGCCGGCGCGCACCACCTATCACCTGAACAAGGGGGGAGTGGACTACCGCAAGATCACCGTGATGAAAACCGTCAGCGTGCTCGGGCGCTTGCTGGATGCCCAGGGCCAACCGCTCAGGGGGCACCACGTGATCAACCACGCCAGCCGTGGGGTCAGCGAAGTGGATGGGTTCTTCTCGATGGAAATGAGCGCCAGCGCGCCCACCCTGGAGGTGCGCTACCAGAACCAGTTGCTGTGCCAGTTCCGCCTGGATCCCGCCACTGCGGCCAATGAAAACGACGTGTTGATGATCGGTGACCTGCGCTGCACGCCGGACACATTGGCCGAAAACACTTCCAGCACTCAGACCGCCGGTTGAGTGCCATGACGAGAATCCTCACGATGAAGTCCTTAAACACCTTGGTCTTGGCCGTGGGCGCAGCGCTGTTGTTCAGCGCCAGCGCTTCACTGGCGGACGAGCAGATCACTGCGCGGTTTCGGCCCGACCCGGCCAACCCGATGAAGAACAACTTCGAAAACACCACGCCGATCAGCTCGATTTGTGCGGCGCATATTCCTACCCAGTGCCGGGCGTTGGGGATTTTCAGCCTCAGGGATAACGACCTCAGGGCGGATTCCAACCAGCCCATCCTTGCCAACCACGAGGATGAGCGTAAAGGCTTCATGGTCAAGGTGCCTTCGGACTGGCGTGACCTGCAAGTGACCCACACTGCCACCGGGGAAGTCGAGACCGTGCAACTACGCATCGCGGGCATCGGTTCGACGTGGTTCATTCCCCGACCGCCAGGCGTATCGACCTGGGCCAAGCCTGGATTCAGTTGGCAGAGCCAATGGCTTAATCCACCAGGCGGCTGTCGACGGACTGGTCATCTTGCTGCCGGGGTTGCTGCCGCGTCCTGGTTCTGGCTGACACCTGAAGGGGTGGGCGCTTGTGCTCGTCAACCTTCCCATGACCTGAGCTATATGCGGATCGCCACCATGGAATACGCCTATGAGCTCAGAACCCCCAACCCATTGGGAATGTCCAGTGGCCAATACACCGGCAGCATCACCTACAGCATGGGCCCGGGTGGTGATTATGACTTTGGCGACGTCATCATCCCCAATAAAAACGCCATCACCTTCAACTTCATCCTGAGCGTGGAGCACGAACTCAAGGTGGACATCCCGCCGGGCGGCAACCGTATCGAGTTGCTCCCCGAAGGTGGCTGGCAAGCCTGGCTGAACCGCGGACGCACCCCGGCGCGGCTGTACCGCGACCAGACGTTCCAGATCGCCGCCAGTTCGCGTTTCAAGATGCAGTTGGAGTGCTCGATTGCCATGAATAACACCTGTGGCCTGCGCAACGCTGCGGGTGATGAGGTGCCGGTGCAGATCGCCGTGACCCTGCCCAGCGGCATAGACGGTCGCGGCGACCAGGCGGTGATCAGGCGCCCCTTGCGGCTGGATGGCGCCGGCACCGAGTTGTTCCAGCCACTGTTCTACGTCAATAACCGGCCCGGCACCCTGCACTTCGAGGTACTCAGGGACGACATGCGCGACATGCTCGCGCAGCCGGGCAGCACCTATTCAGGCGTAGCGACGGTGGTCTGGGATTCCGAGATTTAGGCCGGCCCTGCAACACCGGCGGGCCAGCCCCGCCGTATTCAATCTTAATGAGGCGGTAGTGAACATGAAGCATGCAGTGTTATGGATCGGGTTGTGCCTGATGTCGTTGACGGCCCACGCCGGGCCGTTGATCAACGTTGGAGTGGTGTACGACTACCTGGAAGGTGATCGCAGCTCTTACCTAAAGCGTGTATTCAACGGCGGCACCAGCACCGCGTTCATCAAGGTCAATGTGCTGGAAATCCTCTACAACGAAGATGGCAGCACCCGCGAGGTGCCCGTCGCGTCGCTCACCGATGACAAGGGCGGCACCTCCAGCCGTGACGGCCTGATGGCCAGCCCGGCGCGCCTGATCGTGCCGGTGAACGGACGCCAGGGCACCCGCTTGCTGTACATGGGCCCACGGGACAAGGAACGTTACTTCCGCCTGCGCTTTATCCCCGTGGTACCGGAAAAGGACGATAACTTCGCCATCACCGACGAAGAACGGGCCGAATACAAGGACCACCTGGCTGCCGGGATCAACGTAATGGCCGGCTACGGCACGATTTTCTTCGTGCGCCCCAAAGACACGCGTTTCGAAACCCGGGTCAACGAGACGGACCAGCAATACCAACTGCGCAACGCCGGTAACAGCGTGGTAGTGCTCGACGAGTTCAACGATTGCGCGACGCAGAAAGCCACCGACTGTGTACCCACCACCAAGCACCATATCCTGCCAGGGCGGCAGTTGACGTTCGAGAAAAAACCGGGCCGTCGCTATAGCTTTCAACTGGTTGAAGGGATGGTCAAAAAACCGATGACAGTCAACAGCAACGGGTGAGCATGATGGTCAAGCAATGGGTAATTCTCAACGGGCTGATCGCCCTGGCACTGGCGAGTACCAGCGCCTTGGCGATCCAGGAACGGCACTCCTTTGAAGTCTCGGTGACCATTCCCGTACATGAGGCCTATGTACTGCCGTCGGAGCCGGACTGGATGGGCCAGGATCAACTGCTGGCCTGGAACCTGGTGACCTCCGAGTTGAGCCGCCTGCGCAAGAACTTCGACGTCAAGAACCTCAATGGCGGCATCGCGGCCCGGCTGGGCGCAGAGCCCTACCTGTTCAACGGTCGTAACCGGATCGACTTGCAGGTGCTGTTCAACCGGGTCCCGCTGACCCTGGACGCCGTCGAAGTGGTCAACGCCATGGAGGCCAGCGCGGGCCGGCGGGCGGAACTGGATATTGCGGCCATCAAGCCCGACGGCGGTTATCGGGGCGGCGAGTACTACGGCACGGTGCACCTGGTGTTTGACTTTCTCGCACCGTGACCGCAGCAGCACTGCCGGTATTTAGCCGGCAGTGGAGGTGAAGGCGCGGGGGCTATTCGTGTGCGTCGAGCAGGGCTTGGCGCGTCAAGCGGCGGGCCAGTTCCTTGTACTCATCCTCGATGTTCCGGTAGAGCCTCATCACCGTCGCATCCGACAAGGGCGCATCGTCCAGCACCACGCTATGGGGGATCACCAGCTCATCGGCCAATGCGATGAGCTGTTCGCGCAAGTGCGCCTTGCGTTCAGGCGTCACCTGGTCACTGATCCACTCTCGGTGGGCGTCCTGCAAGTCATCCAGCTGGCTGCCGGCGTGGGCGCGCTGCTCGGCTTGCGCGGTGAAGGCGTCCAAGTGAGTGTCCTGCAGGTAGCTGTACCAGAATGGTTGCTCCAGCAGGCCATCCACCAGGCCGTCGCCTTGGGACAGCTCCATGATGCTGCGCAGCGCGCTGTCGAGGTGGGCCTGGGTCACCCTGGCGGTGTTGCGGTACACCATGTGTTCGGACAGCCACGGCAGGTCGAGACGCCGCTTGAGCCCGGTCTGGTAGGCGAGGTACACCTGCACATCGTCGACCTGGTTTTCGCCGCTGCCGAATGCCTGGTCCAACCCGCCCTCGCTCTTTGGCGCGACGCGATGCCGGATCTCTTTGCGGGCCAACTGGTTGACCTGGTCCAGGTGCCACGCCTGTTTGGCCAGGGTTACCAAGTGCCGTTCGAGCAACGGGCTGTTGTCAGTCCGGATGACTTCCAGCAAGGTCTCCACACCGATGCGGTTGAACGTATGGGCGCCGGCGTCCGCGCACAGCGCCGGAGCACCCGCCAGGCTGAATATGCGGTCCAGAAACGCCGGGTTCTCATAGGCGTTGAACAACACCTGCCAGACGCGTTCGCAGAGGTCCTGGCGGCCTTGTCGAAACAGCTGCTCGTCGACATCGGTCTGGAATCCTTCGGGCGGTTGCAACAGCCGGAACATCTCGAACAGGCCCTGGGAGCCGTGCTCCGCTTCGATTTCATCCCACACTTTCTGTGCCAGCCTGCGCTGTTGCGGCGACAGGTAAGCCATCCAGTACTCGCTGTCGGTGCTGCCGCCTCGTGGTGCGGTGCGATAAGGGTCGAACCCCAAGGCGCGGCGATAAGCGACAAACCGCTGTTCATCCTCGAAGGTCAGCTTGGCCATATTCAGCCAACTGTTGGCCACGGTTTCGGCGGCCTGTGCGTCGGGCGGGAACTTGGGAATGCTGTTGATCCGGGTGTTTCTCAAGTCCAGCTCCAGCAGGGCGCGCCTTGGGCTCTCCAGGCCCGGCGGCCACTGGGTAATGCGCGTGGCGTACAGCGACAACCGACGCAACTCGGGCAACCGGCTGAGATCCGGCGCGACCTCCAGGTGGCTATGGCCCGCCAGGTTCAGGGAGCGAAGCTGCGGCATGCGTTCAAGCATTTGATAGTCGTGGGCCACCCACTTGATCGGGTTGTGGCTCAGGTTCAGTGCGGTCAGGCTTTTCATGTTCGCCAACGCGGCAGGGATGGCGAGCAGGTTGTTGTCTGCCAGGTCCAGGGTGCGCAGGTGGGGGAAGTTATCGAGAAACGGCAGGTCCGGATCCCCCAGCCGCGTACCGTTGATGTCCAGTCGGGTCACATGCTTGAAGTCTGCCCGCAGCGGCTCAAGGCGCAGGATGTAGCGGCCCAGGGTCAAGCCGCGCAAGTCCAGCAGGGTGCCGCGAGGGCTGGACCTGGAGGGGAGCAGGCGCAGGTAGGCTCCGTCTTCCCAGCAGGTGGCCAATGCCGTGATCAAATTGCTGCGCATGTGCACCTCATTCAGCGCGGCCGGGCTGCCTGCCCCGGCGCTGGTCAGGGGTTTTTTCCGAAAGGTCTGCAGGTCCTCGTGCAACAGCGCCTTGTCGGCTTTCAGCTGGTTCAGCACTTGTTCACCTTCCGGGGTTTCGAGGTAAGGCAAGACCTCTTGTATCTGCGCCTCGCTCAACCGCGGGCACAGCGTGCTCAGGGTTTCCCTGGGGCGGGGCGGCCGGGGCGGTTGCCTGAGGATCCAGCGGCGGAAGGCGCCGAACATCGGTTTTTGCAACAGGCGCTGTGTGGTGTGCGGGTCCGCTGGTGGCAGGGGGGCGTCCGCGATCACGCTGCGGCGTTCGGCCGGTGGTGCGAGTTGCGCCTTGAGCCATGCCTTGAAACGCTCGCCTTGACCGGGCCGGTAGTCGAGCGTGTCCGGCGGGACAATGCGCAATAACGCCTCATAAAAGTCATACGACAGCTGGGGCGATGAAAGCGCCGCCCCCTCGAGTTGGTAACGCCCCTGACCCTTATACAAAAGGATCTTTTTTGTGCCCGCGTCGTCCGGCCCCACCTGGCAACGTACGCTGCCGCTGGGCGTCTGTTCGTGAATGGTAATGTTCAAGTCGCCCAAGGCATCGGTGTGCAGGCGCACGATATTGAGGGCCATGCGCTCGGTGTCCGGGGTCAGCAGGGCGTCGTGGTAGAAGCCTTCACTGGCATGGCTGGCGCGGACTTCGTTGGCCAGTTCCCGGGCCAGGTTTTTCAGGCGCAGGGGGATGCGCTGTTCACGGTTCATCACGCTCAGCTCTCGGGGCGAGGTGCGCAGCAGCAGGGTGGTCACCAGGTCTTTGGGCAGTTGCGGGAACTGCTGTTGAATCAGTTGGCCCTGGGGGGTGTTGAGCGCTTCGCGGGTGCTGTAGAGATGGTTGAACACCGCCGTGTTCTGCTGCACCAACGCGTTGGCCAGGTGCTTGCGCAGTGCCTGGACGTGTTCGGGCAGGCTTTGCCCTTGCGGCGTTGCAAGCAGGGCCGTCCGCTCGGGTTCGCTGAGGAAAGCGATGAGCTGTTCGGGCCACTGGCCGGCTTCCACCGCCTGATGGCTGAGGCGCAGGGTGTTGGCCTCGGTGGTATCCGTGGCGCCGTAGACCATGGCGTGGCCGGTCAAGTCGCTGTTGAGGAACACCTGGATGGCTTTGTTTGATGGCCAACCCTGAAGCTCAGTGGTGGTTTGCACCGCCCAGTTGGTCGGCAGGTCCGTCCTGGACCCGGTGCGAACCTGCTGCGGGGCGCCCTCGAGTTGCTGGTGCAGCTTTATCCGCTTGAGGCTGTCGGCCAACAGCGGCGGGAGACTGTCGCGCTGGGCGTACATCATGCGCAAGGCGCCGTCGTGGGTGCCGCTGGTCTGGCAGGCCTGTTCGAGTTGGGCGGCGCTGAGCCCCTCCACCGCAGGCCCGAGGCGCCGGCGTAGCGTCTCGCTGTCCCAGGTGTCAGGGGCCTCGCCTTCATGGGTCCAGGCGCCGCTGGTGTGATGGTCGATGCTGGGTGAATAGGCATCGGGACGGGTAGGGTGCTTGATGCGGTGGGTAGGGGGGTTGGCGTCATGTTCGACGATGTAATGGCGGTTATCCAGCGACAGGACTTTCTGGTTCTGGTGCGTATGCAGGCCAAGTTCATCGGGCTGTGAGTCGCTCGCCAGTTGCAGGTTGTCGTGGGCATAAGGCGCCAGGTCCGGGTTCCACAGGCGCTGGCGCCCGCCGACTTCAACCGCACGCAAATTATCGACGAACAGCGAGCGTCTGAAGGTGCTCGCGACTTCTCCACCGACGGCGAAAAGTGCCAGCTGGATCGCATCGGTGGTCACCGTGACGAGGTGTTCGGCGGCTTCTATCACCTGCCCTTCGGCCAGGTCCACCAGGCCTTCGATCACATCGCTGGTCAGCTGGTAGGCGGTGTACGCCAGCATCAACTCGCCGAGGAAGGGCACGAACGGTGTGACGACCAGCAGCGCGACATTGAACATGTCCGAAAGGATTTTTGTGAAGTTATCCCACCAGGCCCAGCGCTCTGCTTTGTCGGCGTCAGCCGTAGGCACCGCGATGCTGCGTGCGTCGTTGAATATCTTGTTGAAGGATTGCTGGTAGCGGTACTCCCATAGATCACCCTCGATGGCGGGGGAGGAGAAGCGCAGGTTGGGATTGTCCAGCGGCGCTTCCCGCCACTGAGGGCGCGGGTCCAGTGGCTGCGCCAGGTGCCACTGCACGTTGGACAGGCGCTGGTTGAGCCCGGCAAAGAAGTGCCCACGTTGACCATGGTCGACAAACTGGCTGAAGAACTGTTGGTAGGTTTGCCCCTGGCGGGACGCTATCGGTGCATTGGTTTGCAGTTTGCGCGTCAGGTCGAGCATGAACGCCACGCTGGAGCTGTACTCCTTGAGAGGGCTCTCGGGGTCATGGGGGATGTAGGCGATCAGTTTCGATACGCTGGAAACCCGATCCAGATCAGCGGCGATCAGCAGGATGCCGCTCAATGAAGCATCCAGGATATGCAGTTGATAAAACTGCATCACGCCCCGTTCGCCGCGCAGCGTGCGCATCAACACGTGGTAGGCCGCTTTGCTCAGTGGCGGCATCGGTTGCCCGGCGGTGTGCAGACACGCCAGTTCCGCTGCGGCCCTGAGCGCGGCTTTCTGGCTGGCGATGACCTGGTTTTTCAAGGTGCTGCGGGCGCCAAGATCCGCCGGCAGCAAGTAGTCGTTCAGGTGTTGCTGGTAGCGTGCGCCGAGGTCCAGTTCACGGCACAAGGCCTTGAACTGTGGAATGGACATCGTGTTGCTCAACGCCAGGGGTTGGAAGTGGCCACGGTGGTCGGGGCGGGTGATGTAGCTGGAGTCGCTTTCGAAGGATTCGCCGGCGGCAAAGTTATGCAAGGCTGCGTCAAGCAATGACACCTTGCGGCTGGTCACACCCTTGGAAAAACTGTGGGCGTACCAGGGCAGTTGCTTGGCGATATACAGGTTCAGAAACGTTGCGTTGACGTCCAGGTCGAGGCGGTACGTGTCCAGGAGGGCTTTTTTCAGCAGGGGTTCGGCAAAGGCGTACACGTCCTGTACGTCGCGCAGTTGTCGGTCCACCGCGTTCTGCGCACGCCAGCCGTCGGCATTGGCCGTCTGCAGGGCCTGGTGCTGTGCCGGTGTGGCGCGGGTGTAATCGGGCAGCCGAGAAAGGTCGGCGGCACTCATCTGATGGGCTCGGGCCAGTGAGGCCGTGGAGAGCCAGTCCGGGAGGGTTCGTTTGATCAAGTCATAGTGCGGGCCTTTATAGGCGCGCGCAGGCGTGCTCGAAGGCAGTGAGCGTATCGGCATTAAGGTCAACTCGTTAAGTGGCTCGAGTGCTTAGCCTATCCGCCGACGTTCACACCAAACGTTCACCATAGTGCCGCTGAGTGGGGGTTGAAGTGTGCTGGCTATTGGGTGTTCGAATGCAAAATCTATATAACTGACACCCTTGCGCAATAAGACCGGGCGGTTCATTGGCGCTGTGCACTCAACGTAGCGGGAGCGCCCCCTGGCAGGCACAGCGTCCGGCTACCGGGCTGCAAATAGGGGGTGAGCAGCGGCGCCATGCCCTTGAGTACTTGCACCGGCAACGCCGAAGTGAAGGTGAAGCCTTGGGCCGAGGCGCCGGGGACGAACGCGGTCAGCGTGCCGAAATGGCGGTCACCGATATAGAACACAAAGGTGGCAGTGCGGTTGATCGCCTTGGAGCTGAGGATGCGCCCGCCGGCGCCGATGGCTTCGATGCGGTTGTCGCCGGTGCCGGTCTTGCCGCCCATGGCCAGGGGCGTGCCGTCAGCCAGTTTGAAGCTGCCGGCCACACGCTTGGCGGTACCGGCGTCCACCACTTGGGACAAGGCCTCGCGCAGGGCGCTGGCGACTTCACTGGGCATGACCCGCTTGCCCCGGTCCGGGTTGTTGACCAGGCGCGTTTCATACGGGGTTTGCGCAGCAAAATGCAGGCTGTCGATACGCACGGTCGGCTCGCGCACGCCGTCATTGAGAATGATCCCGACCAGTTCCGCCAGGGCCGCCGGGCGGTCGCCCGAGCTGCCGATGGCCGTGGCCAGGGACGGCACCAGGTGATCGAACGGGTAGCCAACAGCCTGCCAGCGTTGATGAATATCGAGGAAGGCTTCAATCTCCAGCATGGTGCGGATGCGGCTGTCGCGGGCGCTCTTGTGGCGGCTCTTGAACAACCAGCCATAGACTTCCTGGCGTTCGTGCTCGCTGGCGGCGACGGCCTGGGTGAAGGTGGCGTCGGGGTGGTTGAGCAGGTACCCCAGCAGCCACAATTCCAGCGGATGGACCTTGGCGATATAGCCTTGGTCCGGCAGGTCGTAGGCGCCGGGGCCATAGTCGTTGTAGAGCTTGGCCAGGCGTTCGTCGGTGAGTTTTTCCGGGGCTTTGGTGGGCAAGTGCGCCCGCACGAAACGGTTGAAGCTGTCCTGGTTGGCCTGTGGCAGCAGGTAACGGTGCACTGCCGCCAGGCGCATGGCGGTGGGGTGCATGCTGTCGAGGAAGGTGTCGAGGCGGGCCTGGGTGTCTTTGTTGCGGTAGCGCTTCCAGAACCGCAGCAGGAAGGTGGTGCCCTCGCGGTCGGCGAACTGGGCCAGGTATTCCTGGCGACGCGGGTCGTTGTCATCCTTGAGCAGTTCGGCGCTGTTGTTGGGGCCTTGATAGGTGCTGTAGCGCACCAGGTCACGCATCAGGCGAATGAACGGCAGGTTGATCGACTCACGCAGGGCCTCCCGCAAGGTGGGGTTGCGGCCGTTGTCTTCGTTGCGAAAGTTATTGAAGTGATGCAGGCCGCCGCCGGTAAAAAAACGCTCGCCGGGACTGGCCGAATACTGCCGGTTGAGCGCCGCATCGAGCATCTTCGGCAGGCTGCGGTCGCTGTTTTGCGCCAGGTAATCCACGGCCCAGCGCGACAGGCGATCCTGCTCGTCGACGCTGACGGTTTTCAGCGCGGCGGGGCTCTGGTCGGCATAACGGTCGTGCAGCTCGCTGATGATTTGCAGGTAGGTGGTGAGTACCCGCAGCTTGGCGGTGGAGCCCAGTTCCAGCTTGCTGCCTTCGTTGATGTCGAAGGGTTGGTCGGTGTTGTCAGTTTGTACCCGCACCCGTGCGCCGTCGGCGGTCATCTCATAGAGGGTGAAGCTGTAGCGCACTTGGGCCGTGCTGGCGGGCGTCAGCAGGCGCGGGCCGAGCAGGCCGATCTGCCCGGCAAAGGCAGGCTGCGCCAATTGCTTGAGGTAGGCCGTGGCCTGGTTTTGCAGATCGTCCTGCAAGGTCGTGGTGGCTGACAGGTCAAGGCGGTCCAGGTCGTACAGCGGGCGGTTGAGCAGGGCGGCCAGGCGACTGCGGGCGACGCTGATGCCTTTGTTGGTTTCTATCGGTTGAATCGTCGGTTGCTGCTGCCAGTCGCGATAACTCACACGGCTGGCCAGGGCCGCATCGGCCAAGGCCGGTTCGAGGACATTGTTCTGCATCAGCAGGCGTATATGACTGTCGGTCAGGGTTTCCAGCTCGGCCTGGCCCCTGGACAGGTAATGCGACGGCCGGCGCTGGGCGATCATCAAGGACAACACCTCGCGCAGCGCCAGGCCTTTTTGCGTGAGGTGTTGCGCGGAGTTGTCGGCGAGCAGCGCGTTGGTGCGGTTGAAATCGGCGCCGTACCACACCCGCAGTCCTTCGGCCATGCCGTGCACTTCGCCGTGGCCGGGCACGGCGGACAACGGCACGCTGTTGAGGTAGTCGCGCACGATGTTCTGGCGTGCCGGCAAGGTCTGCGGGCCGTCTTGGTATGCGCGCACGCTGGCGGAAAACATCTGGCGCAATTTCTCGCCGCCGGACACGTCAGGCCGTCGGGCGAGTGGCGGTATTTTTCCAACTGGGTGGCCAGGGTGCTGCCGCCGGCCGTCTGCCCCGGCACATGCAGCAGCTTGGCTATTTGTGACCAGGCTGCCTTGGCGAAACGCGGCCAGTCCACCGCCGGGTTGGCCTCAGGTTGCGCGGGGTCGAGCAGCTCGCGGTTTTCGATAAACAACAGGCTGTTGACCACCACCGGCGGAATCGCGGCGAAGTCCTGATATGACTGTTGTGGATACGTGAAGTGGTACAGCGGCTCGGCCCGGCAGTCGTTGATCGAAAGGCCTGCCTGGATCTTTTCGGCATAGGGCACGAACAGGCCGCGCTCGGTGTACGCCATCAACGGCGCAGAAAACCGTACCTGGCTTTGAATCAGGTAATTGCGCTTGAGCAGGCGCGGCAGAAACTCATCCAGGTCGCTGTAACCCAGGCGTTTGTCGAAGGGGCCGTCACCGGGATAGACCATGGCATCGCTGGGGCCGGGCTCCAGCGTGTAGCCCAGCGTCGCGGCCAGGTGACTCAGTTTCTGCGCCTGCCAGTGCGACGTGCGCATTTCACGCTGGGCGGCGTAACCCGCAGCGATCAGCGCGATCACCAGCAGCAGCCACACCATTCGCCACCGATACAACTGCTTGCGGGGGCGTCGTGGCAATGGCTGTTCATCCAGGCTGTCGGTGGGAGCCGCAGTCTTGGTCGAATCGGTTTGCCATAAAGCGCCCATAGTCGATTGATCCATCCCGGCAGATTGATCGGACTTGCTTGAAGCTTAGACGCTGATTGGCGCGGCCGAGAAATTTGTCGGGGGGCTGGCGCTACCCGGCTACCACAGCCGGGGCGACGGTGTTCCTTAACGTGCGGGGTTTATCGGACCTATTTCAAGGTCGTCATAAGGAAGACCACCCCATGCCCGAAACACCTTCATTGCGCCGTGCCCACATCGAGCAAATCGTCCGTCTGTTTTCCGGCGCTGCGACGCTGCGCGAAGTCGCGATCAAGCAGGTGCAAGCCACTCTGAATCGACGCTTCCCCAGTCTCAACCTGCTGGCCGGGCGCGTCGCCATCGGCACCCCGATGCACGCTGACCAGTACGACTACAGCCCCCTTGCCAACGAGGTCATGGTGCGTCTGACCGGCACACGGCCGGTGCGTTATATCGAGGGTTACCATCAGGTGTTTGTGCATCAACGTGAAAGCCATGTGCCTGGTGGCCCGCCATTGGCGGATATCGAAAAGCTCGTCAACCAACTCGGGGCGTCGCTGCTGGAGGACTGGCTGGCACACCTGCAGGACTGGTGGCGTGAAACGCTGCCGGTGGACACGACTCGCTGGGCCTATCTGTCCGATGACCTGCTGGCGCTGTTGTACGACAGCCAGCAGCCGCCGGGCATGGATGCGCAGCAATTCGCCAGGGTATTTCCACCTGCGGCGCTGCGGGCCAGTCGTCCTGATCGGCAATGGAGCCTGCACGGCGCTTCGTTGCAGGTCCAGACCTTGCACGTGCGGCCCAAAGGCACTGTGCAGACGCCGCAGATGCTGCCGCTGTTGATCCTCGATCACCGGTTATTCGGCGCCGAGTTGCGCACGTTGCTGCTGTTCAGTCCGGCGACCGGCCTTCATCCGCTCACGCGGCTGGCGGACATCGAAGCCTTGATTCCCGACTATCTGAGCCAGCATCAGGCCGGTCAGGCGCTGGAATGGTTTGTCCAGGAACCCTGGGGCGATCCGTTCGATGCGCTGGCCGCCAGTTATGCCGAACGCCAGCGCACGGAGGTGCTGGCCATTGACCGTACGGTGCCGCGCTCACCCGATCAGTTCCAGCAGCTGCTCGACCATGTGACGGACCCTTGGCGCTGGTTCGCGTCAACGCTGACCCCCTTTCAACAACGGGTACAGGATCATCTGCCGTTGTGGCTGATCCACGCCTCGGCGGCAGACAGCCTGGCCTACGCCCGTGCGCTCCAGGCCCTGGTCGTGGCGCAGGCCTCGGCGGGCGGGCGGACCTTTTTGGACGGCATTGCCCCGATCCGGACCTTCGCCGCTCAGGCCCTGACGCGCTGCCTGCGCAAGGAGCCCAAGGCCACCGGCATCGCGCCGGATGATATCGAGCTGAGCTACCAGATCGTGACGGCGGCCATGACGCCGGGCGGCTTTGCCAGCGGCGAGGTGCACCGGGAAACCCTGAGCCTGACGGACCTGGCCTTGGCCAATCTGGGTGGTTTTCCCCACGTGCCGTCGGCGATCAGCGTCAAGGATGCCAGCGCGCCCGCCTGGCTTACGGCGGCCTTGCTGAAGGGCTGCGTGACTGAAGTGGATATCGGTCAGGCGTACCCTGCGCTGCTCAAGCAAACGCTGAGCGACGACCCTGTCGAACGGCCGCGCCGCGAAGCGTTGTTTATCCAGCAGGTGCGTGCGCAGTTGCCGCTGCTGGCGGTGCAGATGAAGATCAAGGGCGAGAATGGCTTGACCGAGGCCGGGTATCGCCTGGTGCAAGCGGCGGTGATGCAGCAACCGGAGGCGGCGTTCTGGCCGTTGGCATTCAAGGCCACGCCCTCCTCATCGGCGGACACCGTGGTGAATATGTATATGATTGGCGCCCGGGGTTCCGAGCAGGGGCCGCAGTTGCTCTATCAGCCGTTGTTCAGCCCCAGCCTGCGCGAGTTTTCATCCAGCGCGGCGCTGTTCGAGGCGATAAAGACGTCGGGCCCCTTGCAGGACCTTGTGCTCGCCTGGCTGCCGCCGACGCGCCAGGCGGTGTATGCCAATGGTGGTTTTCAGGAGCCCCATGTACGGCACTTTCTCGCCGGCGACGAGTTCAGTGTCCCCGAGCGTCCGGCGCCGGCCACACTCAGCAGACACCCGCTGGCCGCAGACCCTTTGGTTCAGGTGTTCGCCTCCACGGTCCAGGCGCTGGTCAGCCTGGCGCAGGCGCAGTCGGTGTCCAATGCCGAGCAGCGCTGGACGACCTTGAAAGAGGGCGGCTGGCTGCTGTTCAACAGCCTGTTGCCGTTTATCAGAGGGCCGGTGGCGCTGGCGGGGTGGATGCTTCAAGTGATGGACGGTGTCCAGCAAGACGTGCCGGCCATCAGTAGCACTGAGCCGGCCGCGCAGGCCCAGGGGCTCATGGACCTGCTGAGTAACCTGGTACTGATTCTGGCGCATCGGGTTTCGCCCCATGAATCGCCACCTACGCTGCAACTGCAACACCCGGCGTTCAAGCCGACCCCGCCAAGGCAGGCTCCGACCACACTGGTACGCGGCCCGCTCGATGTGCCCTTGCGCTCGCCCGGAGGCTGGAGCAATGCACGCGACACCCTCACGCCGCCGCTGCGAGCCCGTCTCGAACGGCTGAGCCTCAGGGCATTGCCTGTGTCTGAAGGATTGCCCGGGGCGCAGGTGGGTGGGCGGCTCAATGGGCTGTTGTTCAACGCCGCCGCGCAGCCGCCGCAGTGGCAGGTCCCCGTGCGCGGCCACGTGTATCGGGTGCAGGTCGGGGACAACAGTGTGCGGGTCATCAGTGCCGATGGCCGCGAACTGGGCCCATGGCTGCGGTTGTTGGACACGGGTGTCTGGGATGTGGATTTGCGCCTGCGTCTGCTGGGTGGGCAAGCTGATACCCCGACAAAGCTGCCGGATACCGAGTCGCGTCACCAGCAATTGGAGCGGGATTACCTTCAGTACATCCAGCGTCGGGAGGCTGCGAACCGCGCCATGATGGTGGCTTACCAGCTCAAACACAGCACAGCGGCCATCACCGAGCAGCAGCGCGCCACGGCGGCTAGCCGCTATGCCCAAGAGCTGCGCAATAAGCTGGATGCCTCACGGCAGGAGTTGCAGTGCCTTAAGGACTTACAGGCCCTCAAGGCCCGACCGAATTATGAAGGGGAACTGTCGACCACGCTTGAGGGGCTGGTTCTCAACCTGCGGCAACTGCTGCAACAGGCCCGTGAAACCACGGTCGCGATCAATCATCGTTTGGTGCCCGCGCTCAAGCAGGTGGAGTCCGAGAGCGTAGAGGAGGCCTTGTCGGACAGCAATCAACAGGCCCACCTCGCGTTGAACAAGGGCATGCGCGAGTTGGCGGACAGCAATGGCGATGCCATCGAGTGGCGTACTCAGGAACTCAATTTCTTGCAGGCGTTGGAGCGCGTGCCCAAGTACGGGCCGGACAAAGCCCGCGCCTTGCTGGCAAACAAACCGGCAGGCCCGACGGTACTGGAGTTGCAGTCGTTGCAGGTGACGACCCTGTGGGCGGTGGCGCTCAATACGGAAGGTGCGAGGTTGGACGATGACTTCTTCCAAAGCCTGGACGACACCATTCACCGCGCCCGCTGGGCCAGCAGTTCCCAGGCGCAACTGGACGAATTGGCCCCCCACAGCACCCAATTGCGTATCGAGTTGTTGGAGAGTTTCAACCGTGCCTACGCACTGACGGATGACCGCATCGAATTCTGGCGGGCGATGGAGCCGGACAAATTCCACCTCGTCTACCTGGAAAAATTGCAGCGGTTGTTCACTCAATTGCACGCCGAGGTCGAGCGTGAGTTGGCCGCGACGCTGGTGCCCGCTGCGCCTGCTCCTGCACCGGTCCCTCGTGCGGCGCGAAAAAGAGTCATCCGCACACGCAACCAGGACTTGTACGTTGCCCGGATCACGCAGACAACCGGCGAGCAGCCGGTCGAGGTGGCCGAAGTGCTCGATAACCAGGATGCCGTGATCGCCTCCTTCACTCACGCTGCCGATGGGGTCTGGGAGCCGGTCACCCCGGCGGCTCAGGCACAGGCGGCGCCGTTACCCAATCTCAATCGCTTGATTCAACGGGGCGAGGCGTTGCGGGCGCCGGTGGAGCAGGCGATTGGCGAAGTGTTGAAGATGGCACGTACCGCCAACGAACCCCAGTCGCTGCAGGACATTCTGGAACAGCGGGCGGGCAAATTACGCCAGTGTGCCGATGCCCTTCACCGACGCTTGCAACAGGGTGAGCCGGCCCGCCTGAGCGCGACCCAGCAGGCGCGGGCCAGGACCGTGGCCGCCGAGTTGCGAGCCGATGCCGACCGCCTGACCGAGCAGGGTTTGCAGGCGCGGCTGAATACGATCAAGTCCCGCCCGCCGACGCAGTCCGGCCTGGACGTACTGGTCAGCCATCATGAGGCGAGCATCTTGCGCCAAGGCGGGCGGGTCGCGCTGGCCGGCAGCCCCACAGATTGGCTGCAGGCCTACGTAGTGATGGACGTGCACACGCGCCGGCCGCTGTGCTACGGGCATTTTCACTATGCACGCGAAACCGGGCCGGACGACCACTTCACTGCCGCTCACCTCAAGACACCGGTGCAGCACCGCATGGGCAAACAGTCCCAGGCGCAGGCCCAGGCCCAGGCATTTGCCCGTATCCAGGCCGGGCAAGGCGGTCGGGCCCAGCAGACATTGGAGATTCACCGTGGCGAGATCAACCTGCGAATGGCGCGCCGGCTGTTCTTTCAGGCGCCGATGTGGACGCGTGAGTGGTAAGCGCATACGGCATTTGCCTGCAAGGACGCACCATCGCTGTGCGATACTCCCACCGTGCAATGGACGTTATCCGGGAATTCCCGCTGAATATTGCCATTTATAGAGTGAAAATCACTGGGTTGAGCTTTTTATACTGCATCCCCCTGATCTGGCCCGGCCAGACCGGTTTGCCCAAAAAGTGAACCGGGAACGGTCCCCCGCGACAGACCCGTCGCGAGGGCCCGGACTCGGAGGCTCATATCCAATAACAAGACGAGGTTGTATCCCTATGCCAGTCGGCAATCACCTGCCCCAGGGCGAGACCGCTTCGGGCGGCCCGCTCAAACGCGAACTGGGCGAGCGGCATATTCGCCTCATGGCCCTCGGCGCCTGTATCGGTGTCGGCCTGTTCCTCGGTTCGGCCAAGGCCATCGAAATGGCCGGTCCGGCCATCATGCTCTCCTACATCATCGGTGGCCTGGCCATCCTGGTGATCATGCGCGCCCTCGGTGAGATGGCCGTGCACAATCCGGTGGCCGGCTCCTTCAGTCGCTATGCACAGGATTACCTCGGCCCGTTGGCAGGCTTTCTGACCGGCTGGAATTACTGGTTCCTGTGGCTGGTGACCTGCGTGGCGGAGATCACCGCCGTGGCGGTGTACATGGGCGTGTGGTTCCCCGATACGCCGCGCTGGATCTGGGCCCTGGCGGCGCTGATCAGCATGGGCACCATCAACCTGATCGCGGTCAAGGCCTTCGGCGAGTTCGAGTTCTGGTTCGCGTTGATCAAGATCGTCACCATCATCGCGATGGTGATCGGCGGCGTGGGCATCATCGCGTTCGGTTTTGGCAACGACGGCGTGGCCTTGGGGATTTCCAACCTGTGGGCCCATGGCGGCTTCATGCCCAATGGCGTGCAGGGCGTGCTGATGTCCCTGCAAATGGTGATGTTCGCCTACCTGGGTGTGGAAATGATCGGCCTCACCGCCGGTGAAGCGAAGAACCCGCAGAAGACCATCCCCAATGCCATCGGCTCGGTGTTCTGGCGGATCCTGCTGTTCTACGTCGGCGCGCTGTTCGTGATTCTGTCGATCTACCCATGGAACGAAATCGGCACCCAGGGCAGCCCGTTTGTGATGACCTTTGAGCGCCTGGGCATCAAGACCGCTGCCGGCATCATCAACTTCGTGGTGATCACGGCGGCGCTGTCGTCGTGCAACGGCGGCATCTTCAGCACCGGGCGCATGCTCTACAGCCTGGCGCAGAACGGCCAGGCCCCGGCGACCTTCGGCACCACCTCCAGCAACGGCGTTCCGCGCAAGGCGCTGCTGTTGTCCATCGGCGCGTTGCTGTTGGGCGTGTTGCTCAACTACCTGGTGCCGGAAAAAGTCTTCGTCTGGGTGACCTCGATTGCCACCTTCGGCGCGATCTGGACCTGGGTGATGATCCTGCTGGCCCAGCTCAAATTCCGCCAGGGCCTGAGCCCGGCTGAACGTGCCGGCCTCAAGTACCGCATGTGGCTGTACCCGGTCAGTTCGTACCTGGCACTGGCCTTCCTGGTGTTGGTGGTGGGCTTGATGGCGTACTTCCCGGACACGCGTATTGCACTGTATGTGGGGCCGGTGTTCCTGGTGCTGCTGACGGTGTTGTTCTACGTGTTCAAGTTGCAGCCGACGAACGCGGCGGCGCGTTCAGCGGCCTGATAGCTGGACGGACAACAAAAAGCCCCTTGATCGGGGCTTTTTGTTTTTCAGGCCTGGGCCATTTTTGTGGATTGGTTCAGGCGTTTGTTGAACTCCAGCCAGGCCCCCAGCAGGGCCATCAACGCAGTGCCTGCCAGAGCGGTCAAAATCTGCATGGCGAACGCGTCGCCGGCCAGGGCGTTGACCATGTCCGCCAACGGCGCCAGCAGCACGCCGAGGCAGAACACCTCCAGGGAGTAGCGGCCCATGCGGCAGGTTTGTTGTGCCAGCCAGTTTTGCGTCCAACCGCGGCCCGGCAACAGTTTGGCGGTGACGTAGGCCAGGGCCAGGAAGTGCAGCAATCGCACCGGCGACAGGTCGGTCTTGCTGATGGGGTACAGCAGGTCACTGACGGCCGATGGCATCCACGCGTCATGGATCTCGGGCCAGCGCCACGACAGGGTGATCACCCCGGCGGCCAGCACGTAGGCGGCTGCGGCAATGAACAACGGCTGTCGGGATAGGGCCCGGTGTTGCAGCGGACGTGGCTGGCTGGCATGAATCGCCGCTGCGCCGCCGAGCACGAACAGCAACTGCCAGGTGACCGGGTTGAAGTACCACACGCCGTCGGCAATCGCCCGCAGGTTCCAGCCCATCCACGGCGCGAGCAGGTACACCGTCATCGACGCGCCCACCACCAGCCAGGTCTTGCGCAGCACAACGGCAATACCAGCGACAGGCCGGCCAGCAGCACGATGTACAACGGCAACGGGTCCATCAGGTTGGGCTTGAAGCGCAGCAGCAACTCGTCGGTCAGCGCCTGCTGCGGGTGGGTGACGAAGTGCGTCAGGCCCATCTCTTCGACGAGGTCGCGGGTTTCCACATGGCTGTTGGCGAAGAACACGATGCCCATCAGCATCGCCAGCAAAAAGATATGCACCACGTACAACACCCAGGTGCGCCGCAGGATCTTCAGGCCAGCCATCCAATAACCCTCGCGCTGCAGGACCTTGCCGTAGGCCAGCACCGAGGCATAGCCGGCCAGGAACACGAACACTTCGGCGGCATCGCTGAAGCCGATGTTGCGCAAGGTGATTTGACCGAGGGGGTTGTGGGGGACGTGATCCCAGAAAATGAAGATCAACGCCAAGCCCCGAAAAAAATCGATGCGTGGGTCGCGTCCGTTCAGCATGGCAGCGGGCTCTTGAACAAGTAGGTTTATTAAGGACAGGCAAGCGGCGGTTATGTCGTACGCCGTGCGTCGGGCGGGCGCAGGTTGGCGTTATTTGTAGGCAATTGCAAAGGTTGGGTATTACTGAATGTCTCAATTGCGCGCACGCCCTACCTGTTAATTCTGACAGTAGACGTTCGATTGGCGTCGTGGCTTGCTGGCAACAGCCGCAACGGGACGACGTAATGAACAGACTGTGGAAGGGGTTCTCCAGTTACACAGCCATAGGTATCGCCAACACGGTGATCCACTGGCAGCTGTTTTTTGTATTGCGCACGGCGTTCGACTTCAGCCAGGCCCTCAGCAACTTCCTGGCGTTTTGCATTGCGGCGTCTTTCTCTTTTTATGTGAACGCGATCTACACCTTTGCCATGCCGGCGTCGTTGCCGCGCTATGGGCTGTTTATGCTGTGCATGGGCGGCCTGAGCCTGGGCGTGGGCGGGTTGGGGGACCGCTGGCGGGTATCGGGCATCGTCACCGTGGGGGTGTTTTCGCTGGTCAGCCTGGTGTGCGGCTTCCTGCTGTCGCGCTGGGTGGTGTTTCGCGAGCGTGAACAATGAGGTTTTCGCTGGTGGTGCCCCTGTTTAATGAGGAGCAGAGCGTCGACCGGTTTTACCGCGCCATTCGCCACGAACCGGGTTTGTGCGCCCACAGCGTCGAGATCGTGTTCATCAACGACGGCAGCACCGACCGCACTGCCGAACATGCCAGGGCCATTGCCGTGGCTGACCGCGACGTGATGCTGATCAACTTCTCGCGCAACTTTGGCAAGGAGGCCGCGTTATTCGCCGGGCTCGAATACGCCACGGGAGACGCCGTGGTGCCGATCGACGTGGACTTGCAGGACCCGATAGACGTCATCCCGCAGTTGCTGGCCGAATGGCAAAAAGGCGCCGATGTGGTGCTGGCCAAACGCCGAGACCGTGCCAGCGATGGCTATCTCAAACGCCACAGTGCGTCGCTGTTCTATCACCTGCTCAGTCGCATTTCCTACACCCATATCGAAGAAAACGTCGGCGACTTCCGACTGATGGACCGCAAGGTGGTGGACGTGATCAAGGCCCTGCCCGAACAGCAACTGTTCATGAAAGGCGTGCTGTCCTGGGCCGGTTTCAGCGTGGCCATCGTCGAGTACGACCGCGCCCCGCGCAGCGTCGGCCAGAGCAAGTTCAACGCGTGGAAATTGTGGAACCTGGCCCTGGACGGCATCACCTCC
Organism: Pseudomonas cyclaminis; assembly: GCF_015163715.1. Taxonomy (GTDB): domain Bacteria; phylum Pseudomonadota; class Gammaproteobacteria; order Pseudomonadales; family Pseudomonadaceae; genus Aquipseudomonas; species Aquipseudomonas cyclaminis. The sequence continues at coordinate 17,378 of NZ_JADDUM010000069.1, read as the reverse complement.
TTCAGCACTTTGCCGCTGCGGTTATGGAGCTATGTCGGCGGGTGCATCTCATTGCTGGCGCTGGTGTATGCCGGGTACCTGGTGCTGGACAAGGTGCTGTTCGGCAATGACGTGCCGGGGTATCCGTCATTGATGACGGCGATTTTGTTTCTGGGCGGGGTGCAACTGATTGGGATTGGGATATTGGGGGAGTATGTGGGGCGGATTTATATGGAGGCCAAGCATCGGCCCCGGTATGTGGTTAAAGACATGGTCAGTCGCCAGGGGCATGCGCCCGAAGCAGCGGATCGTCGGACGCGCAGCGACGCAGGGGAGCAGAGTGATGACGGCTGAATGGTCGAGTAAAGAGAGCCTGGTATTTTTTTTAGTGGCCGTGCTGGTCTATGTGTTTCCGCTGATCCTGGCCGACTATTTTTACGTGGAGGACAGTTTTCGAGCAGCGTACGGGTATGCGTCGTGGCGTGCTGAAGGGCGTTTTTTAATTGATGGTTTTTATCATGCCCTGTCTATGTCAAATGGCGCGCCAGATATGTTCCCGCTGGGATTGCTGATGGCGTGCGTGGTCATGGCATTTGCCTTGAGAAAACTGGCCTTTCATTATTTTTACAACGTGAATCTATGTTCCTCATCGGTGGTGTTGCCGATGTTCTTCAGCCCCTTGTTTCTGAGCGACCTTGCTTATAAGTACGACGGGCCGGTGATCACTGTCGGGGTGGCGCTGGTGATATTTGCGATCACGCTCAAGTGCGAAAGAAAAGCCATCGAGTGGGGCGGTGGCATGCTACTGCTCTGCTGCGCGCTGTGTATTTATCAGCCTCTGCTCAATGTGTTTGTCGGGTTGTGCTGTATCGAGTTGTATAGAGCGATTATCCATAAAAAAACAACCCGCGACTTGGCGGCATTGGCAGGTGGACAGTTGACTCAAGCCGCCGCGGCGGCGCTGTTTTATCTATGGGCTGTGATTCCGTTCATGGGCAAGGAACGCCAGGGGCTTCTGGGGTGGAGTGACGGTTGGTTATTTATCGTCTTTCAGCGTCTGGAGAATGCTGAAGAGCGAATTCGCCCGCTCTACACAGGTGGCAGTGCATGGCTGTTCGCGGGGATGGCGATATTGTTTGTGTTGGGGTTTATATGGGCGGGTTGGCTGGCATTGCGTGACAGGTCGAAGGCTTCCAGCAAGGTCATGATGAGCCTGGCTTATGTGTCGATCATTCCGCTGCTGGTCATTTGCGTTCCGGGCATCATGCTGGTTTTTTTCCATGAAAACAGTGATTCAAGGGCCATGTTGGGAGCCGGACCTCTTTTGGTTTTTATGTTGCTGGTGATACATCAGTCGCTTAAGTTGCTGCATCGACATCTGACAATACTGTTGGTGTTGCCCATCGTTGTGCTGGTGTCTATTTCCTATAGTTACGGACGGGTTCTAAGTTTAAAGAAAACGTTGGAAACCAGTGTGATGACGCAGTTGGCCTACTCCATCAGTTCTTCCCCGGCGTTGGCGTCGGTAGGGGTTTTTTACTTCAACGCCAGTGCCCAGGATTACTGGTTGCCCGCCTCTGCCGGCACCGTTTCGATCATGCCGAGCATGCCTTATCTGTTGGCGGCCAACTTTCTGATTTTACCGGAAGCATTGGCCAGGGTCGGGATCACGAACGTGGTGCAAGCCAGCCATGAACATTCGGCCGGCGTACGACTGGGGCGCGATGCCCGCCCCGTCGTCGATAGTCTGTTCTACGCCATTTACGTGGAGGGTGGGGACGGATACATCGTCATGAAAAAACAGCCCGGCGAAAATCCCGACAGGGATTTCCAAATTAAGCCGCGATGATCTCGTGGGGCTCAAAACTGTCCGCCCGCGCCATCTGCCACATACGCGAATAGAACTCGCCGTTCACCTCGCCCGTCAGCAATTCCCCTGGCTTGAGGAACACATGCAACTGCGAGAACAGCTTGATCTCGGTCGCCGACATGCGTCGCACCAAATGCTTGGCCGACAGTTGCGATGGATGATCCAGGCCCGCCGCCGCGAGCATTTCTGCCAACGCCTTGAGGGTGTTGCGGTGGAAGTTGAACACGCGCTGGGCTTTGTCCGGCACCACCAGGGCGCGTTGGCGCAATGGGTCCTGGGTGGCGACGCCGGTCGGGCATTTGTTGGTGTGGCAGCTCTGCGACTGGATGCAGCCGATGGCGAACATAAAGCCCCGCGCCGAGTTGGCCCAGTCGGCACCGATGGCCAGGACGCTGGCGATGTCGAAGGCGCTGACGATCTTGCCGCTGGCGCCGAGCTTGATCTTGTCGCGCAGGTTCAGGCCCACCAGGGTGTTGTGCACAAACAGCAGGCCCTCACGCAGCGGCACGCCAATATGGTCGGTGAACTCCACCGGGGCGGCGCCGGTGCGCCTTCCTTGCCGTCGACCACGATAAAGTCGGGCAGGATGCCGGTCTCCAACATGGCCTTGGCGATGCCCATGAATTCCCACGGATGGCCCAGGCAGAACTTGAAACCCACCGGTTTGCCGCCGGACAGTTCGCGCAGCTGGGCGATGAACTGCATCAGTTCGATCGGAGTGGAAAACGCGCTGTGGCGCGACGGTGAGACGCAGTCTTCGCCCATCAGGATGCCACGGGTTTCGGCGATTTCCTTGGTCACTTTGTGCTTGGGCAGGATCCCGCCATGGCCGGGTTTGGCGCCCTGGCTCATCTTGATTTCGATCATGCGCACTTGCGGGTTCTGCGCCTGCACGGCGAAGCGTTCCGGGTCGAAACGGCCATCGCTGGTGCGACAGCCAAAGTAGCCACTGCCCAGTTCCCAGGTCAGGTCGCCGCCGTTTTCACGGTGATAGGGGCTGATGCTGCCTTCGCCGGTGTCGTGGGCAAAGTTGCCCAGCTTGGCGCCGTGGTTGAGCGCCCGAATGGCGTTGGCGCTCAGCGAGCCAAAACTCATCGCCGAGATATTGAACACCGACGCCGAGTACGGCTGTGTGCATTGCGGGCCGCCGACCATCACACGAAACGCGCTGGGATCACTCAGCGGCGCCGGGCGCATGGAGTGGCCGATGAATTCGAAGCCCGACTGGTATACGTCGATCAAGGTGCCGAAGGGTTTGTCGGCGGTTTCGTTCTTGGCGCGGGAGTACACCAGCGAGCGTTGCGAGCGCGAGAAGGGCAGGGCGTCGCTGTCGGATTCGAGCAGGTACTGGCGGATTTCCGGGCGAATGGCTTCCACCAAATAACGGATATTGCCCAGGATCGGGTAGTTGCGGCGCACCGCGTGGGGGCTTTGCAGCAGGTCGAAAATGCCGATCAGGCTCAGCACGCCGGTGACCAGGGTGACGGGCCATAGCCATTCATGTTCGATAAAGGGGAGGCTGGCGAGGGTAAAAATGACGCACACAGCAAAAAAGGCGTAGCGGCTTAGCAAGGACAGGCTCATACGGTTTCCTTGGTTCGGACTCTGAGGTCGATGGGGCATTCTGCGCCGCTAAAGAAAGCCCGGACAACCCATAGTTGTATTCAGCGATCGCGTGTAGGGCGCTCGGATTGGCCCGAGGCAGAGAGTTCGCGGCTGTCCGTGACCTCGAATCGAGTCTGAAGCGTGGTGGTTGAGTCGCCGCCGACGAAGACGGTGAAGGTGCCGGCCTCTATTACCGAAGAAAACTGTTGATTGAACAGCGCGAAGTCCTGTGGGCCAAGGTTGAAATTCACGCTGCGCGTCTCTCCGGGCGCCAAGTGAATTTTGCGAAAGCCGCGCAGTTGGCGGACCGGACGGGTCACGCTGGCGACATCGTCACGCAGGTACAGCTGGACGATTTCATCGCCGGCGCGCTGGCCGGTATTGGTGACGCTCACTTGCACGGTCACGGACTCGGTGGATGCCAGCCGCTCGGCCGTGATCCGAGGCGTGCTATAGCTGAACGAGGTATAGCTCAGGCCGAAACCGAAGGGATACAGCGGCGTCCATAGCTCATCGATATAGCCGGACTCATAACCGCCCGCACCAGTGGACGGGCGGCCGGTGTTTTTGTGTGCGTAGTAGAGCGGGATCTGCCCAACGTTACGGGGGAAGGTGACCGGCAGTTTGCCGCTGGGGTTGATGTCACCGAACAGGACATCGGCCACGGCGTTGCCCATTTCACTGCCCAGGAACCAGGTTTCCAGAAGCACCGGCGCCTGGCGCACGGTCCGTGAGAACACGAGCGGGCGACCATTCATCAGCACGATGACCACGGGCTTGCCGGTGTCCAGCAGGGCACGCAGCAACATGTCCTGGGCACCCGGCAGGCCCAGGTCCGTGCGACTGCGGGCTTCGCCGCTCTGATCTGCGCGCTCGCCAAGCACCGCGATCACCACCTCGGCTTGTTGGGCGGCCTGCTGGACTTCTGCGAGGTCATCAAGCGCGTTGCTGATGGGCGATGCGCCGGCCAGGTAAACCACCTTCGTGTCGGGGGAGACGGCCTGGCGGATGCCCTGCAAGACGGTGACCGAATCTTCAGGATGAGCCGCCGTGGCCCAGGGGCCGATAGTGGCTTCGGCATCCGTGGCCAGGCTACCGACCACCAGCACGTTGCGCAGGTGCTTGGGCAGGGGCAGCAGCGCGTCGTTGTTTTTCAGCAGCACAATGGATTTCTGCGCAGCTTCCCGGGCCAGGGCACGGTGCTGCGGCGTCAGGGTATTGGCTTGCTGCCGTGCCTCATTGCTGTAGCGCAAAGGGTCATCGAACAGGCCCAGGCGCTCTTTGGTCTGGAGCACGCGGCGCACCGCTGCGTCCAGGGCTGCCATGGGAATCTGGCCATTGCGCACCAGCGTCGGCAGGTATCGACGGTACATCTGGCTTGCCATGTCGACGTCCACGCCGGCGTTGAAGGCCAGCCGCGCCGTGTCGTTGGGGGCGTCCGCGATACCGTGCTGACTCAACTCCCAGATTGCGTTGAAGTCACTGACAATCAGGCCGGCAAATCGCCATTGATTGCGCAGCACGCCGGTCAACAATGCCGTGTTGCTGTGCAGGGGCGTCCCGGCTATTTCGTTGAACGAGGGCATGACTGCATCGACGCCCGCAGCGACTGCCGCTCGGAAAGGCGGTAAGTGCACTTCCTGCAAGGTGCGTTCCGACACGTCGGCGACGTTATAGTCCCGCCCACCTTCGGCCGCGCCGTAGGTGACGAAGTGTTTCGCGGTCGTCAGCATGAACGAGGTGTCGTGCGGCCCTGCACCGTGGAACCCCTGTACCTTGGCGCTGGCCAGCGCCGCGCCCAGAAACGGATCTTCGCCGCTACTTTCCACCACACGGCCCCAGCGCGGGTCGCGGGCGATGTCGACCATGGGCGCGAAGGTCCAGTGCACGCCGTTGGCCGTCGCTTCAATGGCCGCTGCGCGAGCGGTGCGCTGCGCCAGGTCGGGGTCCCAGGCCGAGGCTTCCGCCAGCGGCACGGGAAACACGGTTCGAAAGCCATGAATCACATCGAATGCAAATAACAGCGGTATCTGCAGGCGCGATTGGGTGACGAGGTGCTGCTGCAGCGCGCGGTCTGCTCGAAACCGTAGGCGCCAAGGATCGAGCCGACCGTGCCTCGGGCAGATGCGACAGTGTGCCTTGGTCGATGACAGGGCCGGTCGGTGTGTCCTGGATACCGAGCATGTTGAGTTGGCCGACTTTTTCTTCGAGCGTCATCTGTTGCAGCAAGGTTTCTACCCGCTCCTGGGCATTGGCCTGCGGGGCCGCCGTGCTGACACAGAGCATCATGCAAAGCAGCGTCAATCGCTGAAAAAACTTCATGGCCGATCGCTGTTGTCAGCGGTTGAAGCGACACCGATTGCCGTCGAGTCCGAGTGGAAGGGGTGGTATTGATACAGCCAGGTTTCCGACAGCGGTTGACCGTCCAGGCGCAGGAACAGGCGCAACTCCACCGGGTCCTTGCCGTCGACGGTCAAGTCGAACTGTGCTCGCCAATGACCGGCGACGCCATCTGGCACGGCTTCCGTGAAGACCAGACCCAGCTCGCCTCTGGAACAACTGATCACCGCCTCGGGCTTGACGCCCGGTGCAAGTTTTTCCAAGGGTGTGCCTTGAAATTCGACGACAAATTTACGCACTCCCACGGGACGCGGCTGGCCTGGCTGGCCGCCTTTGCCCAGGCGCGTGGCCACGCACTTTGCCAATGGCGCAGCGTAAGGCTCCTGGGCCAGCCAGTGCAGGCGATAGCGCAACGTATAGCGATTGCCCGCTTCGGCGGGGGCCGAAGGTACCCACATGGCGACGATATTGTCGTGGATCTCGTCATCGGTGCCATTTTCCATCAGTTGTACGCTGCCTTCGCCCCAGTCGCCCAGCGGTTCGACCCATAGGCTGGGGCGGCGCTGATAATTTACGCCGTCCAGGTAGTGGTCAAAATTGCGGTCACGCTGTAGCAGGCCGAAACCCTTCGGTTGATGGTCGCTGAACGCCGAAACTACAGTGCGCGGCGGGTTGTTCAGGGGGCGCCAGATGCGTTCGCCGTTGCCGGTCCAGAGTGCCAGACCGTCGCTGTCGTGGACTTCGGGGCGCCAGTCGGCAGCGGTTCGCTTGGCGGTTTCACTGAACCAGAACATCGAGGTCAGCGGTGCAATGCCCAGCCGACCGACGTTTTTGCGCAGGAAGAACGTGCAGTCGACGTCCATGACCACACCCTGCGCGCGGTTGATCACGAAACGGTAGGCCCCGCAGATACTGGGGCCGTCGAGCCGTGCATAGAGGGTCATGGACGTGGCATGCAGGTTTTTCGGCGCTTCGAACCAGATGTGGGTGAAAGCGGGAAATTCCTCGGCCTTGCCGGCCTGAGCCACGTCCAGGGCAATCGCACGTGCCGATAGACCGTATTGGTACAACTCGCCGATAGCGCGGAAGTACGACGCGCCAAGAAAGGCCACCCAGTCGTTCTGTTGCCACGGGAGTTTGGCCTGGTTGCCCAAACGGCTTTCCTGGATGCGAAAACCGGCGAATCCACTGTTAGTGGGCAAGGCATGGGCCGGGCTGTCGCCAGGCATGTCGAAGTTCGCGGGGTCGTAAACGATCTCGCGGGCGACGCCCTTGTCCACGGCATACACCCTTACCGGGGTACGAAAGAATGAGCCCAGATGAAAGAAGGTCACGGGAAATTGCCCCGGCCCCTTGGCAAATAGAGCTAACTCGGGTTTGAAGCGGATCTGCCCGTGGGCGGCGTAGTCGAGTTTCGCCAACAGCGCGTCCGCGTTCGTGTTGGGATAGCGGTAGGGTTTCAAGGCATCGGCTTGTGCCTGTTCGATCAACTCGTCGAAGGAAAAAGCGCGGGCCTGGTCGCCGCTATCGGCCGCCAGGGCACCCTTGCCCAGGGACGTGAGCAGGGCGGTCAGCGAGGCATAGGTAAGGAACTCGCGACGTGTGGACATGATGACCGTTCCTTGGACAAAGAGGATTTATCTTCACGATCAGCACGCCAACGGCCTGCAACCGTGTTGCTTGCCAGGAGTTTCGAGGGAGGGGAAGGTGTCTGTCTACTGTCAGAAATAACAGGTTCACGGGGTCGATGAGTTGGACAGGCGTGCGGTAGCGCGCTTTCAGCCCTTGTTGAAAAAGGTTCTCGTTTGGGTGTTTTGTTATGTTACTGTATAACGCATCAGGTACACCCAAACGCCCCCGGAGGCCCCATGAAAGCTGGTATCCATCCCGACTACCGCACTGTGCTGTTCCACGACACCGCTGCCGACGTGTTCTTCCTGATCGGCTCCACCGCCGACAGCGATCGCACCCATCAACACAGCGACGGCAACACCTACCCGTACATCCCGTTGGACGTGTCCAGCGCATCCCACCCGATCTACACCGGCCAGCAGCGCAAGACCCAGGTGGAAGGCCGGATTGCCGGGTTCAACAAGCGCTTTGCGGCGTTTGGGTCGAGTCCGAAAAAATCCGAGGAATGAGCATGATGCGGCGGCGTACCCTACGCCGCCGTCTGCCGAATCGGCAGCACCACGCGAAATCGCGTGCCTTGGCCCAGCTCGCTGCTCACCGAGATATCGCCATGGTGTTTCTTGACGATGCCGTAGGAGAGTGACAGCCCCAGCCCTGTGCCTTCGCCGACCGGTTTGGTGGTGAAAAACGGATCGAAGATTTTCTGCATGGCCTCCGGGGCAATCCCGCAGCCGTCGTCCGCCACCTCCAGCCACACATTCTCGCCTTCCACCCCATTGCTGATGGTAATGGTGCCGCGCTCCGGCCCCATGGCTTGCGCGGCGTTGATTACCAGGTTCATCACCACCTGGTTGAGTTGTGATGCCAGGCATTCGATTTCCGGCAATGGCGCATAGTGCTTTATCACATCCGCTTTGTACTTGAGCTCGCTGGCGACGATGTTCAGCGTGGAGTCGATGCCCTGCTGCAGGTTTGCAAATTGCCAGGTCTGGTCATTGTCGACCCGCGAGAAATTCTTCAGGTCCTTGACGATTTGCACCACGCGCCCGATGCCTTCCTTGGACTCCCTGATCAACAAGGGAATATCTTCCTTGAGGAAATCCAGCTCCAGCTCGTTGCGCAGTGCTCGGAGCTGTTCACCCTGCGCGAGGTTGTCTTCGGCCTGTCGGTAAGCCTCCAGCATCTGTTGCAACTGGTTGAAGTAGCCGTCGAGGGTGCTGAGGTTGGACGAAATGAAACCCACCGGGTTATTGATCTCATGGGCCACGCCCGCGGCCAACTGCCCCAGGGATGCGAGCTTTTCCGACTGTACCAATTGGCTTTCCAGTTGCTTGCGCTCGTCGATTTCCACTTGCAGCGCCTGGGTGCGCTGTTCCACCAATTGCTCCAAGTGGGCGGTTTGCAGTGAGGCGCGGCGGGCCATGTCCCATTTGTTGGCCAGGGTATTGGCCATCTGTTGGACTTCGATGTTGTCGAACGGTTTTTTCAGGATCAGCAAACGATCATAGCCGTGCAGGCGATACAGCAGGTCATCCCAGGAATAATCCGAATACGCGGTGCACACCACCACTTGCAGGCCAGGGTCGACTTTCCACAACTCTTCGATGGTCTTGGCCCCGTCCCACCCTTGGGGCATGCGCATGTCCACGAACGCCAGGGCATAGGGCCGCGTTTCTGCCATGGCGGTGGTGAGCAACCGCAGGCCTTCCTCTCCGCCATAGGCCGAGTGCAGCTCAAAGGGTTGTACCGTGGGTTTGCTGGTGTCGCCGAACAGTGCCGACTCCATATCATCCAGCGCCTGGTTTGATTCACCGGTGGGCATCAGGATCTTGCGGAAATCGTCGTGGATCGACGGGGTATCGTCGATCAGCAAAATGCGCCGGTTAGGGGGTTGGTTCATGGAGGACTTCCGGCAAGGGTGAGAGGAATCGTCAGGGTGAACACTGCGCCCAGCCCCGGCCCGTCGCTGCGGGCGCTGAGCTGGCCGTGCATTTCCACAGCGGCCAGGGCGCAGCTGTGCAGGCCGAAGCCGTGGCCTTCCTTGCGGGTGGTGAAACCGTGGGTGAAGATCCGGGTCATGTTCTCGGCGGGGATGCCTTCGCCTTCGTCCTTCACGCTGATCTGCAAGGTGGCGTCGTCCAATTGTTGCACCGCCAGGGTCATCTGCCGTGGCCGGTCGGTGAGGTTGGACATGGCGTACTTGGCGTTGCTGATCAGGTTGACCATGATCAGCAGCAACCGATGTTTGTCGGCCATGATTTCCGGCACCTGCTCATATTCCTTGACCACTGTGACGTGGTGGCGGCTCAGCGCGCCGGCGTTCATGCGCAGGGCGTCTTCCATCAGGATGCTGATGTGCACCGGCTCCAGCAAGGTGGACACACCGGCATAGGATTGTTGGGTAGAGACGATGTCCTTGATGTGGTCAACGCTTTTGCTCAGTTGCGCCAGTTCATCGGTCATGCCTTGCTGTTCGATGGCAATGGCCTCCACCAGTTGGTTGAGGTAGCCCGGCAGCAGCTTGCCCTTTTCATCCTGTGTCAGGAAGGTACCCAGGTCATCCGGGTGCTCGTTGATCAACTGCATGGCCTTGCCCAGTCCCAATGCCTTGCTGCTGCGCAGTTTGCGGGTGACCAGGTCGGCGGAGATATTCACGCTGTTGAGCACATTGCCGACGTTGTGCAGCACGTTGGTGGCGATCTCCGCCATGCCGGCCTGGCGGGCGCTGTCCAGCAGCTCGCTTTGGGCATCCTTGAGCTGCTGGGTGCGCCGTTCCACCCGTTGCTCCAGCGTTTCATTGGCTGCCTGCAAGGCGCGGTTGACCCGGCTGATCTCGGCGAAGCTGCGCAGCAGGCGCACCGTCAGATAGAGCAGCAATACCACCAACAACGTCGAGAAGATCAGCAGGTAGAGGTGGTATTGATGGTCGATTCGGTCAGCGGCTTGCTGGTCCTGATTGAGATGGTTGGTCAGCTCGTCCAGGCGGTCGGACACGGGGACTGCAGCAATGCGTTCGAGCAGGCTGTTGACCACCGGCTGTTCGCGCAGGATCAGTGAGATGTGGTTGCTGAGGATCTCTACCGGGGCCTGGAACTCAATCGGCAGGCGATCTTTGTTGATCGCCAGCTTGCCCAGGCCCACCAGGATGTCGGCGGCGCGCTCGTCGCTGGTGACCTGGGCGAATTCAAGGCTGCTGAGCAGAAGATCGTAGGTGTCGGTGGCGACATCTTGCAGTTGCAGGCGGCCTGCGTCGTCAATGCGATTGAACTGCGCCTGGATGTCATCTTCGGCGGTCGGCAAAAACGCCAGTGAGTTGCGCAGCACGGCATTGTGGGATTTGAACTGGTCGACCAACCGGGCTTTTTCCTGGATGGCTGCCTGATAGGCTTCTGTGCTGGCCTGCCAGCGGTGCAGGTCTTCGGGGCTGTGGTAAGTCTCACTGCTGTCCAGTGTGGCCCACAGTCGGGTCATGTCCGCGAGCGGTGTGACCAGCGGATCGTAGTTGTGGGTGAGCGCGATCCGCGCCTTTAGCACTTCGCTGTCCCATTGGGCATTGAGCTGCTTGAGCTGGCGGATCAAGTCCCTGGATTGGGTATAGGTGGCCGTTTGGTCGCGGGAGGACTTGAGGTACAGAAACACCAGTGTCGAGGCCAGCAGCAGGGCGATCAGGCCGAGCAAGAGTTGGCTGGTGCGGCGGCGGGTAAGGGTCATAGAGGCTTGCCCGCCCATTCGCCGGTCAAGGTCTTGAGAAACTGGATGATCAGGTCTTTGTCGTCCTGGGACGGGTTGCGCCCCAACTGGTACTTGAACATCACATCCACCGCCTCGGCCAGGGTCTTGGCCGAGGCGTCGTGAAAGTACGGCGCGGTGACGGCCACATTGCGCAGGCTGGGCACCTTGAACACATGGCGGTCTTCTTCGTCCTTGGTCAGCAGGTAGCGCCCCAGGTCTGATTCGACCGGGTTGCCACGCGCCTTGAAGTAGTCACCCATCACCCCGAATTTCTGGAACATATTGCCGCCGATATTCACGCCCTGGTGGCAGGCGATGCAGCCGTAATCCTTGAAACGCTGGTAGCCGTATTTTTCCTGGATCGTAAGGATCTCGGTATTGCCCAGCAGGTATTGGTCGAAGCGCGAGTTGGCGGTGAGCAGCGTGCGTTCATAGGTGGCCAGGGCGTTTTGCACGTTGGCGGCGGTGACGCCGTCGGGGTAGGTCTGTTTGAAGGCGTTCTGGTAGACGGGCAGGGCGGCCAGGTTCTGCACCACGGTTTTCCAGTCGCTGCCCATTTCCACCGGGCTGATGACCACTTGCTCGACCTGCGCCTCCAGCGTGTCCACGCGGCCATTCCAGAACTGCTTGAAGTTCAGGCCGGCGTTGAATACCGAGGGGGTGTTGATCTCTACCGGTTTGCCGTCGAAGCCCACGGAGAAAGGCCTGTTGTCAGCCCCCCCGGTTTCCAAGTGATGGCAACTGGCGCAGGAGAGTGTGTTATTCACCGACAGGCGTGGCTCATTGAACAACTGGCGGCCCAGTTCGACTTTGGCCGCGTCCAGCGCAGGCACTGGCGGCAAAGGCTTGAGCGCTTCGTCCAGGGGGGCGGCCGGCAGAGGCATGCTGAGCCCCACCATGACGGCCAGGCCCAAACCATAGGTTGAGACTTCATTCAAGCGAGCACTCCTTGCAAGCGTTGGACTATTGTCGGGTTATCGGCATCGCACAGCCGACCTGCAGCAACTGGGCGAAATCTTTCGCCGGCACGGCTTTGCTGAACAGAAAACCCTGGCCTTCCTCGCACTCCAGCGTTTTCAGGAAGTCCAGTTGTTCGGCGGTTTCCACCCCTTCGGCGATGATATTGAGTTCCAGGCTCTTGCCCATGCCGATGATCGCAGTGATCAACTGCGCGTCATGGCTGTTGGCGTTCAAACCGCTGACAAAGGATTGGTCGATTTTCAGCACATCAATGGGAAAGCGGCGCAGGTAGCTCAGGCTGGAATAACCCGTGCCGAAATCATCCAGTGCCAGGCGCACGCCCATGGCCTTGATTCGCTGCAGGATATCCACGGTTTCGTCGACGTTCTGCATCAGGACGCTCTCGGTGATTTCCAGCTCCAGTTGCGCCGATGGCAGGCCTGTTTCCTTGAGAACCGCCGCCAGGTTGTCAACGAAATCGCGCTGGCGAAAGTCGATGGCCGAGATATTCACGGAAACGCGCAAGGGGGGGAGGCCCATCATCCGCCAAATCTGCGTTTGCTCGCACGCCTGGCGCAGTACCCATTGGGTCAGCGGAATGATCAAGCCGCTGTCTTCAGCCACTGCAATGAAATCAACCGGGCTGACCCACCCCGAGCGCGGCTGAAACCAGCGTATCAACGCCTCCGCACCGACAATTTTCCCGGAAGCCAGGTCCAGTTTTGGCTGGTAATGCAACACAAACTCATCGCGTTCCAGCGCGTGTCGGATCGCGCTTTCCAGGTTTTGCTGGTGCTGGGCGCGCAGGTTCATGTCTTCGGTATAGAAACTGAAATTATCCGGGTCGCGTTCCTTGCTGGTGTGCATGGCGGTTTCGGCGTGCTTGATCAGCTCTACGGCATTGCCGCTGTCATTCGGATAAATACTGATGCCCAGGCAGGCGGTGACGCTCAGGTCATGCCCCGCCACATGGCGGGTGGCGCTGATAGTTTTAAGTAGTTTCTGGGCAATGTGCTGGGTTTGCTGAGGATGCTGGACATCGTTGAGCAGGATCACAAACTCGTCGGTGCCATAGCGAAACACCGAGTCGGACTCGCGCACTGCCGCCACCAGGCTTTGGCTGACCTGCTGGAGCACTTCGTCGCCTACCGGATAGCCCAGGGCGTTGTTGATACGTTTGAATCGGTCCAGTCCGATAAACATCACCGCCAATTGCGTGTCATGCCGACGGCCCAGAGCGATGGCCTGGGTCAGGCGGTCGCCCAGCAGCGTGCTGTTGGGCAACTGCGTGAGTGCGTCGTACTGAAGCAGGTGCGAGACCTTGAGCAATTCCTGCACCCGTTCTTCGATGGTGCGCTCCAAGCCAAGCATCTTGAGCGCGACGTCCTGGGCGAGCTGCCATTTCCAGGTCAGCGCGCTGGCCATCTGGCGGATCTCCAAGTGGTCGAAGGGTTTTTTCAGGATCAGCAACTGGTCGTTGTATTTCAGCCGTGCCTCGATGGCTTCGAAAGAATAGTCGGAGTAGGCCGTACACAGGGCAATCTGCAAGTTGGGATCGACGTTCCACAGCTGTTCGATGGTGTGCAGGCCATCCCAGCCGGGCGGCATGCGCATGTCAATGAACGCCATGGCGTAAGGCGCGTTGGCGGCCAGGGCCTGGTTCACCAGCTCCAGGGCGTCCTGCCCCTGGTAGGCAGAGTCGAGCACAAATAACTGGCGCGGCGGGGCGGCTGTGGCGCCGAACAGGGTTTCTTCGAGGCTGTCCAGGGACTTTTCGTCGTGTACGGCCGGGCAGAGAATCTTGCGAAAGTCTTCATGGATCGAGGCCGTATCATCGACGATCAGGATGCGACGATTGGCCCGTCCTGAGCTTGGGTTCATGGCGCGCTCCTCACCTGAAAAAAAGTTCGACGGCATAACGATTCCTTCCCTGGTTGCACGGCAGAGCGGGGCACTGACCTCTTGTGACAGCATAGTCGAGCTCCCTTGAAATCGGCGGCCAGTTGGCGTCAAATCAACCCCGCGCGTTAAGCGAGGGAAGACGGCTTGGCACAAGGGTTCAATTTAGCTCAACTCAGTTCAATTGGAAGGCGCAGCACGCATGGATGAACAACTGGCTACGAAACCCACAATCTTGCTTGTCGACGATGAAGAGTCATCCTCAACAGCCTGCGCCGCCTGTTGCGCGGCCAGCCGTTCGATGTGGTGCTCGCCGGCAGCGGTGCCGAGGCTCTGGAGATCATGGCCGCCCAAGCCATCGACCTGGTGATGAGCGATGCACGCATGCCCGGCATGGACGGCGCGCAATTGCTCGCCGAGGTCCATCGCCTGTACCCCGCCACCAGCCGCATCCTGCTCACCGGTTACGCCGACCTGCCGACGATCATCAAGGCGATCAACCAAGGGCAGATCCACCGCTATATTGGCAAGCCCTGGAATGACGAGGAACTCAAGCTGATCCTGCAACAGGCCCTGGAGCATCAGCGCCTGGAGCGCCTGACGCATCAGCAGAACGAGCAGCTCAAGCTATTGAACTCCACCCTGGAAAAACGCGTGGTGGCGCGCACCAGTGAGCTGCAACAGACCGCCGACATGCTCGACCTGGCCTACGACGAACTCAAGCGCAGCTACGTGACGGGCACTGAAGTGTTTTCGCTGCTTGCCAACCTGCGTTTACCCAAGGACAAACAGACCAACCGCCCGTTGATCGATCTGATCCGGGTCTACTGCGCCGCCCAGTCCATGGACGAAGCCAGCACCCGCGACTTGGCCATGGCGGCGGCGCTGTACAACATCGGCAAGCTGAGCTGGAGCGACAGCATGCTGGTTGAGCCGGCCGACAAGCTGCACAGCACCGATCGCGAGCGTTACCGTGGCTACCCCGCCCAGAGCGAATCGCTGTTGATGACGCTCGAACCGATGAAGGATGCGGCGCGGCTGATTCGTCATCATCAGGAGCGCTGGGATGGCAGCGGTTTTCCCGACCACCTCAAGGGCGAGGCGATTCCGTTCGGCGCTCGCCTCCTGAAACTGGCGGTGGACTTCATCGAGTTGCAGAAAGGCCTGATCCTCGAACGGCACCTGAACAGTGATGAAGCACTGTTATATATCCGCAAATATGCCGGGCGCCTCTATGACCCGGAGCTGATCGAGGACTTCGTCCAGGCCTGCGCGGCGTTTCTCAGCGACGTGACCTTGGGCGATCCGACCGTCAAGGTCTTGAGCACTCGTGAGCTGGCCGCCGGCATGATCCTGGCGCGCAATCTCAATGCCGATAACGGCATGCTGCTGCTCAACGCCGGCAAGGTGCTGAACCTGCCGCTGGTGGACAAGCTGATTGCGTTCGAGGCGATGGAAGGGGCCAAGTACAGCGTATTTATCAAGGAACCGGAGGAGGCGTGAGCCGTGTTCCATTCCCCATCATTCTTTTGACTTCAAGGCTTTCCCGTCATGTCCACCACCATCCGCATCGCCGCCGCTCTGCTTATCGGCAGTGACGGCCAGACCCTACTGGTACGCAAGCGCGGCACCCAGGCCTTCATGCAGCCCGGTGGCAAGATCGATGCCGGCGAGCAACCTGCCGAGGCCCTGGCCCGGGAACTGTTTGAGGAGCTGAACCTGCGTATTGATCCCGACGCGGCCGTCTATCTTGGCAACTTCTCCGCCCCTGCGGCCAACGAGCCTGGGTTCACCGTGCAAGCCGAGTTGTTCCAAGTGCAGATTGACGTGCCCGTCGCCCCTGCCGCCGAAATCGAAGAAGTCCGCTGGATCGACCCTGCCGGTGATGGCGGCCTGGTCCTGGCGCCGTTGACCCGTGACCTGATCCTGCCGTTCTATCGCTCATCGCTGACCACTATTGCCTGATGCACAGGCTCAAGGACTGACCCGTGATCCCACTCAACGACTTGCTGATTTTCGCCGCCGCGTGCCTGCTGATGGTGCTCAGCCCCGGGCCGAACATGATCTACCTGATCTCCCGTTCGATCTGCCAGGGCCGCAAGGCGGGCATGGTGTCGTTGCTCGGTGTGGTGGCGGGGTTCTTTGTGCACCTGTTCGCGGCGGCGGTCGGTTTGACGGCGGTGTTCCTCGCGGTGCCGATGGCCTATGAAGTGCTGAAATGGGCTGGCGCGCTCTACCTGCTGTGGCTGGCCTGGCAAGCGGTCAAGCCGGGCGCACGCTCGCCGTTCGAGGCCCAGCAATTGCCGCCGGACTCCACGCGCAGACTGGTGACCATGGGCTTTCTCACCAGCGCGCTGAACCCAAAGATCGCGGTGTTCTATCTCTCGGTGTTCCCGCAGTTCATCACCCCGGAACACGGTTCGGTGTTTACCCAGAGCCTGATGCTGGGCTTCACCCAGATCAGCGTGAGTTTCCTGGTGAACATGCTGATCTCGCTGTTTGCCGCCTCCATCGCCGCGTGGTTTATGCACAACCCCACATGGCTGTCGGTGCAGCGCTATTTCATGGGCTTTGTCCTCGCCGCCCTGGCCGTCCGGCTGATGGTTGAGCAGCGGCGCAGCGCATGAACATTCGTGCACTCGGGGCGGCTGATGCCCAGGTGTACCGGGCCTTGATGCTGCAGGCCTATGGCGTTTATCCACAGGCCTTTACCTCCAGCGTGGCCGAGCGTGCGCTGATGCCGCTGAGCTGGTGGGAGAAGCGCCTCGACAACCCGTTGGATCGGCTGCTGGGAGGTTTCGAAGGAGATGAGCTGGCGGGGATTGTCGGCCTGGCGTTCGAACCTCGGGAAAAGGCGCGACACAAAGTGACCTTGTTTGGCATGTACGTGACCGAGGCTTATCAGCGCAAGGGCTTGGGCCGACGCCTGGTAGAAGCGGCACTCGATGAAGCGCGCCAGCACCCGCGCCTCAAAGTGATCCAACTGACCGTCACCGCCGGCAATGATGCCGCGTTTGCGTTGTACCAACGCTGCGGGTTCATCCAGTACGGCCTTGAGCCGCTGGCGGTGCGGGTGGGCGTCGAGTATTTCGACAAGATCCACATGTGGCGTGAACTGAAGACCGACTGAGATCCAATGTGGGAGGCCCCACGACCTCTTCGACGTAGCGCTGTCGCGCAGCAAGCTGGGCGAAATCTGCGGCTCAATAAGTCTGCTTCACGCGGTTTGAGTGTGGGAGGGGCGGTGCGACGATTCGACTTGCCCCCGATGGCGATGGGTCTGAGTACATATCCGTTGTTTAGGTAACGGCCACCTAGGGTTCCGCTTTTACAGCGGCTCACTTTTTGGAAGAGCCCAAAA
>NZ_JADDUM010000068.1 GCF_015163715.1 Pseudomonas cyclaminis | reverse complement strand
CAAGGGCGTGCTGGTGGCCGGTATCGCGGTGATCCTCGGCGCAATCGCCATGGTCGGCTACGGCAATTACCTCGGCTGATGCCGCTTATTTTTGAAGGAGTTTTTTATGTTGCTTGCAGACAAAACCGTAATCATCACCGGCGCCTCCCGTGGTATCGGCCGCGCCGCCGCCCGTGAATGTGCGCGCCAGGGCGCCCGCGTGGTGATCGGCCACAGTGGCAGCGGCCAGGGCACCGAGGCGGCGTATTCGCTGATCGAAGAGATCAAGGCGTTTGGCGGTGCGGCCATCGAAGTGGGTGGCGATGCCGCCGACCCGGACACCGGCGACAAGCTGGTGGCTGGCGCCGTGAAGGCGTTCGGCAGCGTCGACGTGTTCGTCAACAACGCCGGGATCTGCCCGTTCCACTCGTTCCTCGACATGCCCCGCGAGGTCTATCTGAAAACCGTCAACACCAACCTCAACGGCGCCTACTTCGCCGTGCAGGCGGCGGCCAACCAAATGAAAAACCAGGGCCGTGGCGGCGCGATCATCGCGGTCAGCTCCATCAGCGCGCTGGTGGGCGGTGGCATGCAAACCCACTACACGCCAACCAAGGCCGGGCTGCACTCGCTGATGCAGTCCTGTGCGATTGCACTGGGGCCCTATGGGATTCGCTGCAACTCGGTGCTGCCGGGCACCATTGCCACCGACATCAACAAGGACGACCTGGCCGACGAGGAAAAACTCGCCTACATGACCTCGCGCACGCCGCTGGGACGGTTGGGTGAGCCGGATGATGTGGCTGGGCCGATTGTATTCCTGGCTTCGGACATGGCGCGCTACGTCACCGGCGCGTCGTTGCTCGTCGATGGTGGCCTTTACGTAAACCTGCAGTAACCCCCGCTCTCCCTCAAACATCACAGTTCCAATGTGGGAGGGGGCTTGCCCCCGATAGCAGAGTGTCAGTCAGTACAGTTGTGGCTGATACACCGTAATCGGGG
>NZ_JADDUM010000067.1 GCF_015163715.1 Pseudomonas cyclaminis | reverse complement strand
CCCGATAGCGGTGTGTCAGTTGATAGGTCTGGTGACTGACACGCCCTCATCGGGGGCAAGCCCCTCCCACATTTTGACTGAGTGCGTCCTCAGATTATGCGTAGCTCTCAATTGACGGGCACGCACACACCAGGTTGCGGTCGCCAAACACGTTGTCGACCCGGCCAACCGGAGGCCAGTACTTGCCTTCGATCAACGACGCAACCGGGTACACCGCCTGTTCGCGGCTGTATGGGTGGCTCCATTCGCCCACCAGTTCCGCCGCGGTGTGCGGTGCGTTCTTCAGCGGGTTGTCGTCCTTGTCCAGCGTGCCGTTTTCCACTGCGCGGATTTCTTCGCGGATGGCGATCATGGCGTCGCAGAAGCGGTCCAGTTCTTCCTTGGATTCACTTTCGGTCGGCTCGATCATCAAGGTGCCAGCCACCGGGAACGACATGGTCGGCGCGTGGAAGCCAAAGTCGATCAGCCGCTTGGCCACGTCATCCACACTGATGCCGCTGCTGTCCTTGAGTGGGCGCAGGTCGAGGATGCATTCGTGTGCCACCAGGCCGTTGCTGCCGGTGTAGAGCACGGGGTAGTGCTCTTCCAGGCGACGGGAGATGTAGTTGGCATTCAGGATCGCCAACTGCGAAGCGCGCTTGAGGCCCGCGCCGCCCATCATGCTGATGTACATCCAGGTGATCGGCAGAATGCTCGCACTGCCGAACGGTGCCGCGCAGACCGCGCCTTCCTTGCGTGCCATGGCCGCGTGGCCAGGCAGGAATGGCGTGAGGTGGGATTTGACACCAATCGGGCCAACGCCCGGGCCGCCACCGCCGTGGGGAATGCAGAACGTCTTGTGCAGGTTCAGGTGGGACACGTCGCCGCCGAACTTGCCCGGTGCGCACAGGCCGACCATGGCGTTCATGTTGGCGCCGTCGATGTACACCTGGCCGCCGTTGTCGTGGATGACGCCGCAGATTTCGCGGATGCCTTCCTCGAACACGCCGTGGGTGGACGGGTAGGTGATCATCAGCGCGGCGAGGTGCTCGCGGTGCTCGATGGCTTTGGCGCGCAGGTCTTCGATGTCCACGTTGCCACGGGCATCGCAGGCGGTGACGACGACGCGCATGCCGGCCATGTTGGCGGTCGCCGGGTTGGTGCCGTGGGCCGACGATGGGATCAGGCAGATGTCGCGGCGGTCTTCGCCACGGCTCTGGTGATAGGCACGGATGGCCAGCAGGCCAGCGTACTCACCTTGGGAGCCGGCGTTCGGCTGCAGCGAGATCGCGTCATAACCGGTGGCCGCGCAGAGCATGGCTTCCAGGTCGGAGGTCAGTTGCAGGTAGCCGGCGCTTTGTGCGGCGGGGGCGAACGGATGCAGGGCACCGAATTCGGCCCAGGTCACCGGGATCATTTCGCTGGCGGCGTTGAGCTTCATGGTGCACGAGCCCAGCGGGATCATGGTGCGGTCCAGGGCCAGGTCTTTATCCGCCAGCTTGCGCAGGTAGCGCATCAGCTCGGTTTCCGAGTGGTAGCGGTTGAACACCGGGTGGCTGAGGATCGGCGACTGGCGCAGCAGGGCGGCGGGCAGGGTGCTCTCAGTGGCGGCGAAGGCGGGCAGGGCCTTGCCGTCGGCAAAGATTGACCACAGGGTTTCGATATCGGCTTGGGTGGTGGTTTCATCCACCGACAGGCCGACACGCTCGGCATCCACCACACGCAGGTTGATGCGCTGGGCATGGGCCTTGTCGTGCAGGGCGGCGGTGTTGGCGCCGGTGTTGAGTGTGAGGGTGTCGAAGAAGTTTTCCTGCTCGACCTTCAAGCCCAGGGCGGTCAAGCCCTTGGCCAGGATCGCGGTCAACTGGTGAATGCGCTGGGCAATCTGGGTCAGG
The DNA here is from genome assembly GCF_015163715.1 of Pseudomonas cyclaminis. GTDB lineage: Bacteria > Pseudomonadota > Gammaproteobacteria > Pseudomonadales > Pseudomonadaceae > Aquipseudomonas > Aquipseudomonas cyclaminis. Next base: position 13,131 of record NZ_JADDUM010000067.1, on the reverse strand, counting down.
CCTTCAGGCCCGTGGTACACGGCGTACATGCTGGCGATGTTGGCCAGCAGCACTTGGGCGGTGCAGATGTTGCTGGTGGCTTTCTCACGGCGGATATGTTGCTCGCGGGTCTGCATGGCCAGGCGCAGGGCGGGCTTGCCGAAACGGTCCACGGACACACCGACCAAACGGCCCGGCATATCGCGCTTGAACGCATCCTTGGTGGAGAAATACGCCGCGTGCGGGCCACCAAAACCCAGCGGCACGCCGAAGCGTTGCGCGCTGCCGATGGCCACGTCAGCGCCGAACTCACCCGGCGGGGTCAGCAGGGTCAGGGCCAGCAGGTCGGCAGCCACGGCCACCAATGCATGGGCGGCGTGGAAGCGTTCGGTCAGTGCGCGGTAGTCGAACACATCACCGTTGCTCGCCGGGTATTGCAGCAGGGCGCCGAAGAACGGGCTGACGTCGGTCAGTTCACGCTCGTCGCCGACTACCACCTCGATACCCAGCGGCTCGGCGCGGGTGCGCAGCACGTCGAGGGTCTGCGGGTGGCTGTGCACGGAGGCGAAGAAGGCGTTGCTGCCTTTGTTCTTGCTCAGGCGCTTGCAGAAGGTCATGGCTTCGGCGGCGGCGGTGGCTTCGTCGAGCAAGGATGCGTTGGCGATCGGCAGGCCGGTGAGGTCGCTGATCAGGGTCTGGAAGTTCAGCAGCGCCTCCAGGCGGCCTTGGGAAATCTCCGGCTGGTACGGCGTGTAGGCGGTGTACCAGGCTGGGTTTTCCAACAGGTTGCGCAGGATCGGCGACGGCGTGTGGCAGTTGTAGTAGCCCTGGCCGATGTAGGTCTTGAACAGTTGGTTCTGGTTGGCGATGGCTTTGATCTTGGCCAGGGCCTCGGCTTCGCTCAAGCCGTCTTCCAGGCCGAGCACGCTGGTGCCCTTGATGCTTTCCGGGATCACACTGGCGCTCAAGGCTTCCAGGGAGTCAAAGCCCAGGCTGGCGAGCATTTGCTGCTCATCTTCCTGGCGCGGGCCGATGTGGCGGGCGATGAATTCGTTGGCGGTGCTCAAATTAACAGTCATGGCGCGCTCCTCAGGCTTCAGCGTTGGCTTTGATCAGGCGGTCATACGCATCCTGATCCAACAGTTTAGCTACAGCCTCGGCGTCGGCCGGTTTAAAGCGGAAGAACCAGCCTTCGCCCGTGGGGTCTTCGTTGACCAGTTCCGGGCTGCCATCGAGCTTGTCGTTGACCTCGAGGACTTCACCGTCCAACGGCATGTACACACCGCTGGCCGCTTTAACCGATTCCACGGTGGAGGCTTCAGCGCCCTTGTCGTAGGCCTGCAGCTCAGGCAGTTGCACGAAAACCACATCACCCAGCGCGTTCTGCGCAAAAGCGGTGATACCCACGGTGACGCTGCCATCGGCTTCGGCGCGCAGCCATTCGTGATCTTCAGTGAAACGCAACTCGCTCATGGAAACTCCTCAGGGCCAGATTCGTCTGGTGGACGGGATTGGAATAATGATGAGTTGCTTAGCAAGATCGCGGCCAATGTTATTAAGTCTTTATAAATCAATAACTTGATAAAATTGGTTATGAGATTATGCATAGAAGCTGTAGCGAATTCGATACAGCCCGGCGCGTTAAAAAAAGCCTATGTGGATCAACGCCTTGCATGGCGCGCAAAAAACAGGGTTGTAGCGATATCGTTACGCTGTAGCGATTTCAGGACAGCGGATGTCGTTATCAGACCAAAACCTGGAATGGGTTTTAAATGTGGGAGGGGGCAAGTTGAATCGTCGCACCGCCCCTCCCACATTGATTGCATTTCAAATTGGGTCAGGGCTTGTTGGGGATGCCGTACTTGCGCAGTCGATGGGCAATGGCCGTATGGGAGGTTTGCAGGCGGCTGGCCAGTTGTCGGGTCGACGGATAGCTGGTGTAGAGCTTTTCCAGCAGGCCGCGTTCAAAGTCTTCCACGGCCTGTTCCAGGCTATCGATTTCACCGTCGCTCTGGCGCGCCACGGAGGTACCGGCGATGTCCAGGTCGCCGATGTCGACCAGGCTGCTTTCGCAGATGGCGGCGGCGCGGAAGATCACGTTCTGCAGCTGGCGCACATTGCCCGGCCAGCGGTTGCCCAACAGTGCCGGATAGGTGCCTGGCGCCAGGCGGCAGACCGGGCGCTGGATCTGCGCGCAGGCCTGCTGCATGAAGTAACGCGCCAGCAGCAGGATGTCCTGGCCGCGTTCGCGCAGGGGCGGTACTTCGACGTTGAGTACATTGAGGCGGTAGAACAGGTCTTCGCGGAAGGTGCCTTCGCTGACCATCTTTTCCAAATCGCGGTGAGTGGCACTGAGAATGCGCACATTGACCTTCACTTCACGGTCACCGCCGACCCGACGAAAGCTGCCGTCGTTCAAAAAACGCAGCAGTTTGGCTTGCAAATACGGCGACATCTCGCCGATTTCATCGAGGAACACCGTGCCCTGGTTGGCCAGTTCCATCAAACCGGGTTTGCCACCTCGTTGCGCGCCGGTAAAGGCGCCAGGTGCATAACCGAACAACTCACTTTCGGCGAGGTTCTCCGGCAGCGCCGCGCAGTTCAGCGCCAGAAATGGCGCACTGTGCCGCGCGCTGATGGCGTGGCAGGCGCGGGCCACCAGCTCTTTGCCGGTACCGGTTTCGCCCTGGATCAGCAGCGGTGCATCCAACGCCGCGACCCGTTGCGCCCGCGCCTTGAGCGTTCGGATCACTGGCGATTCGCCCAGCAGCGCATCAAAGCCTTCGGCATGGTCGTGGTGCAGCGCCGACAGCTGTTCACCAATGCGGTTGGGTTGGTACAGGGTAAGCAGGGCGCCGGCATCGGTGATCGGCGTGGCGTCCAGCAGCAAGGTCTGGCCGTTGACACTGATCTCGCGCAGGGGCAGGCGAAAGCCGTTTTCCAACAAGGTATCGAGCAGCGCCGGGTCGTTGAACAGCTCTGCGATGCTTTCCCCGGCCGGTTCCCGCCCGTACAGGGCAATCAGCGCCGGGTTGGCCAGCAGGACCTTGCCCGCGCTGTCCAGCGCCAGCACCGGGTCCGTCATGGCGGCGAGCAGGGCATCGAGTTGCAGGTGGCGACGTTGGCCGGGAAGGATGTCCACCACCGTCACCGCCTGCACACCGTGCACGCTGAACAGCGCATCGCGCAGTTCCTCAAGCACCTCGGCGCTGAGGGTCGGCGCGTCGATATAGACGTTGGGCGGCACCATCTCCACCGCATCCAGATTGAGATTGCGCCCACCGAGCAGGGCCAGGACTTCCTGGGTGATGCCGACGCGGTCGATGAAGCTGACGTGGATACGCATGCAGTGGCTGACGATTCTGAGGTGCGAGAGGGCGCAAGTATGCCTTGGCGAGGGGCGCAGGTGAAATCTGACAAATAATGGAGATCAAAATGTGGGAGGGGGCTTGCCCCCGATTGCGGTGGATCAGCCAATAGATCTGTTGCTGACACACTGCAATCGGGGGCAAGCCCCCTCCCACATTGCTCTGCGTTACTCCAGGTGTTCGGGTTTGACCGGATCACCGGACTTCATATCCAGTTGATGCCGCACATCTTCGAACATCATGTCGTAATGCTTGTGTTGCGAGCCGACGCTACTGTGGGTCTTGGGAATGCCGTATTTCTCGACGATCTTGGTCACATTGCTGGCGAAGTTGTAAGCCTGGTCCTTGGGCAGGAAAAACGTTTCCTTCATGTCCTTGCCCTGGATGTTGCCGTGCAGGGTGAATTGCATGCCTTTGCCTTCGGCGTCATGTGTGACGACTTCGTAGTCCAGGCAAAGGTCGTAGCTGACGTCGTTATTGTTGAGCGCGTGACGTTCGATATGCAAGTGACCGGGTTCAAAGGTGGCCATAGGCGTATCTCCTCTACTTCACTGATAGGTGATGCCAGGTGTTGCCGTGCTGATGCGGGTGCCGGCGCTGCCCTGGACGATGGCTTCGATGTCCGAGAGTGAACCGATGACCGCGGTTTTGCCAGTCTGGCGGGCGAACTCGCAGGCGGCTTGTACCTTGGGTCCCATGGAGCCGGCGGCAAAGCCGAGTTTTTCCATGTCATCGGGGTGGGCCTGGCCGATGGCCTTCTGGGTCGGCTTGCCGAAGTCGATAAAGGCAGCATTGACGTCGGTGGCGATCACCAGCAAATCGGCGTCCAGTTGCGAGGCCAATAGCGACGAGCACAGGTCTTTGTCGATGACGGCTTCGATGCCGCGCAGTTTGCCGTCTTCGCCATACATCGTCGGGATGCCGCCACCGCCGGCACAAATGACGATGGCGCTTTTTTCCAGCAACCACTTGATCGGGCGGATTTCAAAGATGCGTTTGGGGCGTGGGCTGGCGACGACACGGCGGTATTTATCGCCGTCCGGGGCGATGGCCCAGCCTTTTTCGGCGGCGAGTTTTTCCGCTTCGGCTTTGGAATACACCGGGCCGATGGGCTTGGTGGGGTTCTGGAAGGCCGGGTCCTTGGCGTCCACTTCCACTTGGGTGAGCAGGGTGGCGAAGGGCACTTCAAAGTCCAGCAGGTTGCCCAGTTCCTGTTCGATGATGTAGCCGATCATGCCTTCGGTCTCGGCGCCGAGCACGTCCAGCGGGTAAGGCGAAACGCTGGTGTAGGCCGCCGCCTGCAACGACAGCAGGCCGACTTGCGGGCCATTGCCGTGGGCGATCACCAGCTCGTTGCCGGGGTGGATCCTGGCAATCTGTTCGGTGGCGATGCGGATGTTGGCGCGTTGGTTGTCCGCCGTCATGGGTTCACCACGGCGCAGGAGGGCGTTGCCGCCCAGGGCTACGACGATGCGCATAATACGATCCTTCTAGAATTCAGCTTTGTGGACACAAGGCAAAATGTGGGAGGGGGCAAGCCTCCTCCCCACATTTTTATTGTGTTCCGGCAGTGAGAGTTAGATATCCGCCAACGCCGACACCAGGATCGCCTTGATGGTATGCATGCGGTTTTCCGCTTGCTCAAAGGCAATGTTGGCCGGCGACTCAAACACCTCTTCAGTCACTTCCACGCCATTGGCCAGGTTCGGATACCGCGCGGCGATGTCCTTGCCCACCTTGGTTTCGCTGTTGTGGAACGCCGGCAGGCAGTGCATGAACTTCACCCGAGGGTTGCCCGAGGCTTTCATCATCTTGGCGTTGACCTGGTACGGCAGCAGTTGCTCGATGCGCTCGTCCCATGCCTCCACCGGCTCACCCATGGACACCCAGATGTCGGTGTGGATGAAGTCCACGCCCTTCACGGCTTCTTTCGGGTCTTCGGTGATGGTGATGCGTGCGCCGCTTTCCTCGGCAAATGCCTGGCATTGCTTGATGAAATCTTCATGGGGCCACAGGGCTTTCGGTGCGCCGATGCGCACGTCCATGCCGAGCTTGGCGCCGATCATCAGCAGCGAGTTACCCATGTTGTAACGGGCGTCGCCCAGGTAGGCGTAGCTGATGTCATGCAGCGGCTTGTCGCTGTGTTCGCGCATGGTCAGGGTGTCGGCGATCATTTGCGTCGGGTGGAATTCGGCGGTCAGGCCGTTGAACACCGGCACGCCGGCGAACTTGGCCAGCTCTTCGACGATTTCCTGCTCGAAGCCACGGTATTCAATGGCATCGAACATCCGACCGAGCACGCGGGCGGTGTCTTTCATGCTTTCTTTGTGGCCGATCTGCGACGACACCGGGTCGATATAGGTGACGTGGGCACCCTGGTCGTGGGCCGCCACTTCGAAGGCGCACCGGGTGCGGGTCGAGGTTTTTTCGAAGATCAGCGCGATGTTCTTGCCCTTCAGGTGCGGACGCTCGGTGCCGGTGTATTTGGCGCGTTTGAGGTCGCGGGACAGGTCCAGCAGGTAGTGCAGCTCGCGGGTGGTGTGGTGCATCAGCGACAGCAGGCTGCGGTTGCGCATGTTGAAAGCCATAAGAGTTCTCCTTAATAGTCGATAGGGTCGCGGATGATTGGGCAGGTCATGCAGTGACCGCCGCCACGGCCGCGGCCGAGTTCGCCGGCGCTGATGGTGATGACTTCCACCCCGGCCTTGCGCAGCAGGGTGTTGGTGTAGGTGTTGCGGTCGTAGCCGATCACCACGCCCGGCTCCACGGCCACCACGTTGTTGCCGTCGTCCCACTGCTCGCGTTCGGCGGCGAAGGCGTTGCCACCGGTTTCCACCACGCGCAGTGCCTTGAGGTTGAGGGCGGCGGCCACCGTTTCGAGGAAGTTGGTTTTCTCCCGTTGGATATCGATACCGTGCGGCTTGCTTTCGTCAGGGCGCAGGGTGAAGGGGACGATCTGGTTGACCACTTCGGGGAAGACGGTGACCAGGTCGCGGTCGCAGAAGCTGAATACGGTGTCCAGGTGCATCGCCGCGCGGGATTTCGGCAGGCCGGCGACGATCACCCGTTCCACGGCTTTGTTTTTGAACAGGTTGCGCGCCAACTGGCCGATGGCTTGGTGGGACGAGCGCTCGCCCATGCCGATCAACACCACGCCATTGCCAATCGGCATCACGTCGCCGCCTTCGAGCGTAGCGGCACCGTGTTCCTGGTCGGGGTCGCCGTACCAGATCTGGAAGTCGGCGTTGGTGAATTCAGGGTGGAATTTGTAAATGGCGCTGGCCAGCAGGGTTTCCTGGCGACGCGCCGGCCAGTACATCGGGTTGAGCGTCACGCCGCCGTAGATCCAGCAGGTGGTGTCGCGGGTGAACTGAGTGTTGGGCAACGGCGGCAGAATGAAACTGGCATGCCCGAGGAAATCGCGGAACATCTCGATGGTCTTGCCACCGAAGCTGCTCGGCAGGTCGTCGGCCGATACACCACCGATCAGGAATTCGGCAGTCTTGCGCGGCTCCAGGCTGCGCAGCCATGAGCTGACTTCATCGACCAGGCCCAGGCCTACTGTGTTGGAGGTGATTTTGCGCGCCAGGATCCAGTCCAGGGCTTCAGGGTTCGCAACGATGTCGGTCAGCAGGTTGTGCATTTCCAGCACATCAATATCCCGCTCACGCATCTTGGTCACGAAGTCGAAATGGTCGCGCTTGGCCTGGGCCACCCACAGCACATCATCGAACAGCAGTTCATCGCAGTTGTTGGGGGTCAGCCGCTGGTGGGCCAAGCCTGGGGAGCACACCATGACTTTGCGCAGTTTGCCGGCTTCGGAATGTACGCCGTACTTCACTTTTTCCGTGGTCATTACAGATCCTCCAAGGGTCAACAGTTACAGAGTCAGGAAGCCGTCGTAGAGGCCATAGGCAGCCACCAGGGCGCCAATCACGACTGCGGCGAAAATCAGCTTCTCGACGTTGGTGAAAATCGGTTTGCCCAGCTCACGTTTGGCCTTGGCGAACAGGATCGCGCCGGGGGCGTAGAGCAGGGCGGAGAGCAGCAGGTATTTGGTGCCGCCGGCATAGAGCAGCCACACCGCGTAGATCAGCGCGACGGCGCCGATGAACAGGTCTTTCCTGCGCTCTTTAAGGGCGTTTTCGTAGGTCTCGCCGCGCACCGCCAGCAGCAGCGCGTAGGCCGCCGACCACAGGTAGGGCACCAGGATCATCGAGGTGGCGAGGTAGATCAGCGACAGGTAAGTGCTGGCGGAAAACAGGGTAATGATCAGGAACAGTTGCACCATGGCGTTGGTCAGCCACAGCGCATTGACCGGCACGTGGTTGGCGTTCTCCTTGCGCAGGAACTCCGGCATGGTGTGGTCCTTGGCGGCGGCGAACATGATCTCCGCACACAGCAGCACCCACGACAGCAACGCCCCCAGCAACGAGATGATCAAGCCGACGCTGATCAGCACCGCGCCCCAATGGCCGACCACATGCTCCAGCACCGCAGCCATCGACGGGTTCTGCAACTTGGCCAGTTCCGGTTGGGTCATGATGCCGAGGGACAACACGTTCACCAGCATCAAAAACAGCAGCACGGTGATAAAGCCGATCACAGTGGCCTTGCCCACGTCGGAGCGTTTTTCCGCACGGGACGAGAAGATGCTCGCGCCTTCGATGCCGATGAACACCCACACGGTGACCAGCATCATGTTGCGCACCTGGTTCATCACACTGCCCAGGTCAGGGTTTTTCACGCCCCAGATGTCAGCGGTAAAGATCTCCAGCTTGAATGCAAACAGCGCGATCAACACGAACAACACCAGCGGCACGACCTTGGCGACGGTGGTCACCAGGTTGATGAACGCCGCTTCCTTGATCCCGCGCAGCACCAGAAAATGCACGGCCCACAGCAATACCGACGCGCCAATCACAGCTGCGGGGGTGTTGCCTTCGCCAAAGATCGGGAAGAAGTAACCGAGGGTGCTGAACAGCAACACGAAGTAGCCGACGTTGCCCAGCCACGCACTGATCCAGTAACCCCAGGCCGACGAGAAACCCATGTAGTCGCCAAAACCGGCCTTGGCGTAGGCGTAGACGCCGCCATCGAGGTTGGGCTTGCGGTTGGCCAGGGTCTGGAATACGAACGCGAGGGTCAACATGCCAATGGCGGTAATCACCCAACCGATCAATACCGCACCGACATCGGCGCTGGCGGCCATGTTTTGCGGCAGGGAGAAGATCCCGCCACCAATCATCGAACCCACAACAAGTGCAACCAAGGCGCCTAATCGAAGTTTTCCGGGAGATTCAGACATCGCATAACTCCAATGCAGGAGAAGAGAGACCACAGAATAATTCCGTGTGCTAATCAAACAGCTGACTCAGATCACTTCATTGGCACATTCCATTGTGAATTAATGACTTAGGGTGGAAACTCGTGGGCGATAAGAATCCTCGGAAACACGCTGCGCAGAGCGGTTATGCCATTGGAATTAATTATTTAGCCAGGGCTATGGACGTTTGAAGCTAGACCGTTTTTGCGGATGTGCAAACTTTTTCAGCTGGGCTTCACGTATTGGCTATAAGGGTTAAAGGTAATGCAGTATTTAAAATCTAAATAAGCCTGAATGCCATTGAGTTGAAATGCCATTAGGTTATGAGTGTGCCAGTTTTATCGCCGTCTCTAATAAACGCTACACTCGCTGAGTTAATTAGTTGAGTGCATGGTGGTCAGCTATAACTGTTAAGTCTCCAGGAGCGTTCATGTCCCAACCGGCCCAGAAACTTCGACTCAGCGCCCTGATCGCCCTGGTGGTCGGTTCGATGATTGGTGGCGGGATCTTCTCCCTGCCGCAAAACATGGCCGCCCGCGCCGAGGTCGGTGCCGTACTGATCGGCTGGGCAATCACTGCCGTCGGCATGCTCACCTTGGCGTTTGTGTTCCAGACCCTGGCCAATCGCAAACCCGAGTTGGATTCCGGGGTGTATGCCTACGCCAAGGCCGGTTTTGGCGATTACATGGGGTTCTCGTCGGCCTGGGGTTATTGGATCAGCGCGTGGATGGGCAACGTCGGTTACTTCGTGTTGCTGTTCAGCACCCTTGGCTACTTTTTTCCGGTGTTCGGCCAGGGCAATACGCCGGTGGCCATCGGCTGTGCCTCGGTGCTGCTGTGGGCCGTGCATTTTCTGGTGATGCGCGGGATCAAGGAGGCGGCGTTCATCAACCAGATCACCACCGTGGCGAAGATCGTGCCGTTGCTGATGTTTATCGTGATCGCGGCGGTGGCGTTCAAGGCCGATATCTTCCGCCGCGATATCTGGGGCCTGGGCAACCCGCAGCTTGGCAGCGTGGTGGACCAGGTGCGCAACATGATGCTGGTCACGGTGTTTGTGTTTATCGGCATCGAAGGCGCCAGCGTTTATTCGGCGCGGGCCGAGAAACGCTCGGACGTCGGCCGGGCCACGGTCATCGGCTTTCTGGGCGTGCTGGCGCTGCTGGTGCTGGTCAATGTGCTGTCCCTCGGGATCATGAGCCAGCCGGAACTGGCTGGCCTGCAAAACCCCTCGTTGGCGGGGGTACTGGAGCATATCGTCGGCCCTTGGGGCGCGATGCTGATCAGCCTGGGCCTGGCGGTGTCGTTGTTGGGCGCGTTGCTGTCCTGGGCGCTGCTCTGCGCGGAAATCCTCTACGCCACTGCCCATGACAACACCATGCCGGCCTTTCTGAAAAAGGAAAACGCCAACCAGGTGCCGGTCAATGCGCTGTGGCTGACGAATGTGATGATCCAGGTCTTCCTGGTAATCACGCTGTTTTCCCACAGCACCTACACCACCCTCATTTACCTGGCCTCATCGATGATCCTGGTGCCGTACCTGTGGTCGGCGGCCTATGCGGTGCTGTTGAGCGGGCGCGGCGAAACCTATGAAGGTGCCCAGCGTCAGCGATTCAAGGATCTGCTGGTGGGCGTGATTGCTCTGGGTTATGCGGTATGGCTGCTCTACGCCGGGGGCTTGAAGTATTTGCTGCTGTCGGCGCTGCTCTATGCGCCGGGCGTGATCCTGTTTGCCCTGGCCAAGCGTGAGCAGGGTCGGCCGTTGTTTACTCACATGGAGAAAGGCATTTTCAGTTGCGTGATCGCCGGTGCCGGGCTCGCCGCTTATGGGTTGTACAGCGGGGTTCTTTCGTTATGAACGGGTTGTCTGTACTGGCCTCATCGGGAGCAAGCTCCCTCCCACATTTGACGGTGTGCACAGTTAAAAATGTGGGAGGGGCGGTGCGACGATTCGGCTTGCCCCCGACAGCGGCCGCCAGATCACCACTGTGCTCGGTGCGAGCCTAATTCCCCGGCCGGCAAATCCCACTGCAATGGCGTACCGCTGATGGTCAGCGGGGGTAGCAACCGGTGGGCCTGGCCCCAGGCGGTCTGTTCCACGACCAGGCCTTGATCACCCGGCTCTTCGGCCCGCAACGCGGGTTGCTCCGGCATGTGTCCTGCTTCCACCAACAACCTTGCCGTGCGCGCCAAGGACAACCGCGCCGACCCACCACGGCCGGATTCCAAGCGTTCGCTCAAGGCCCGGATGGCACTGGCCGCCATCAAATACCCGGTGGCGTGATCCAGCGCCTGCAACGGCAGCGGCACCGGCTTATCCGATTGTTTCCAGGCCATGCCCGCGTCGGCGACACCGCTGCTCATTTGCACCAGGCTGTCGAACCCTCGGCGGTTGCGCCACGGGCCGCTCCAGCCGTAGGCGTTGAGGCTTACATCGATCAAGCCGGGGGCGAGGGTTTGCAGCGCGCTGGGGGTGTAGCCCAATTGTTCCAGGGCATCGGCGCGGTAACCGTGGAACAGGATGTCGGCGTCCTTGAGCAGGCTTTCGAAAATCTGCCGGTCTTCGGGGTTTTTGAGGTTCAGTCGGGCGCAGCGTTTGCCGAGGGTCATTTCCGGCACCACGCCGGGCTCGTTCCAGGTGGGCGAGTCGATTCGCAATACATTGGCGCCCAGGCCCGCCAGAAAGCGGCTGGCCACGGGGCCGGCCAGTACGCGGGTCAGGTCGAGTACCTTGATGCCGGCCAGCGGACGGGCGACTGAGCCGAGCCAGGGCGTGTCACGGATGGTGTCGAAAGTCTGGCGCTGTATCAGCGCTTCAGCATTCACCGCCAACCCTTGCGGATGGATTTGCCAGGCCTGCCACGTGCGCATCTGCGCCGCGCAACCACCGGCATCGACAATCGCCTGTTCCAGCTCTGCGGCATTCCACGCTGCGACTTTGGCTGCCATCTCGGCGCGATCTACGACGTTGCCCAGCACCTGTTCGGCGGCGGCACGGTGATGGGGCGCGTTGGTGTGCAGGCGAATCCAGCCATCGGCGCCGGCGTAGTCGCCGGCCACTGCGTCCCACAGTGGCGGCACGTGCCAGCCAAGCGGGCGAATCGAGGAAGAGAACCAAAACGACGCGAGGCGTCGGTCGACACTCACGCTGGGCAAGCGCCCGGTCTGTTGCTGGATCAACCGGGCGACGGCCTGTCCGGCCGCGCCGACGCTGGCACTGGCCAGTTCGGTAACGGCGAAGGTCGAGGGCAGGGCGCCAGCCTCGGTCAGGGTCAACGGTGTTTGGGGCAGATCGAGTGCGGCTTGGATGGGAGTCAGCAGGTCAGTCATCAAAGGCCCTCCGTAAGAGAAGGGCCACTATAAAAGAACATCACACCGGTATGACAACCCCAGGTTCCAACGGCAGGTCGATGCTGGCGATAAAGCCACCGCCGGGATGATTGGCCAGGATCAGGCTGCCGCCATGGCGCTCGGCTGCACGCCGCGCAATCGCCAGGCCCAGGCCGTGGCCTTGGGCGGTCTGGCCGGGCGCACGGTAGAACGGCTCGCCCAGTTGGCTGAGGTGCTCGGCGTCCACACCGGGGCCGTGGTCGCGCACGCTGATCAGGATGCGTTCGCCGTGGCGCTGCGCCCGCAATTCGATGGCCTCGCCTGGCGGGTTGAACCGTTGGGCATTGCGCAGCAGGTTATCGACGGCGCGTTCGATCATGGTCGGCCAGCCCTTGAGGTGCAGGTCGTGTTCGCTGGTCAATTGCACCACCTGGTCGGGCCCGCTGAGCTGGGCGTCTTTTTGCAGGGACTTGAGCAGGGGATTTAGGTCGACGTCCTCGGCGCTGGCGTTATCGGCATCGACGCGGGCCAATACCAGGATTTCGCTGATCAAGGCTTCCAGGCGGTCGCATTCGCGGGTCAGGCGAGGCCAGAGTTTTTCCCGCTCTTCGGGGCCGGCGCGTTCGGCCAGGGCCAGGGCGATCCGCAGGCGCGCCAGGGGCGAGCGCAGTTCGTGGGACACGTCGCGCAGTAATTGGCGCTGACTGCCGATCAGGCTTTGCAGGCGTGCGCCCATGCGGTTGAAGTCGGTGGCGAGTACGCCGAACTCATCACGGCGGTTGGCCAGGCGCGCCAGGCTATTTTGCTGGTAGGTGGCCTGGCCAAGGTCATGCACCGCGCCGCGCAGGCGGCTCAGCGGGCGGGTTATGGATAAAGTGACGAACAGGCTGAACAGGGTCAGCACCACCAGGGCAATCGCCAGGGCGCTCAATGGCCACGTGAGGCTGCTGCGGTGCCATTCGTCGAGTTCCGGGTGGGCGATGCGGTAGATCAGCAAGTACGTGTCGCCGGTTTTTTCGCTGGTGTATTCGGCGGTCAGGCGGCGCCAGGGCAGGTGGCCTTCCTTGCTGTCGTTTTGCCGTGCTTCAAAGGCGGCGGCGCGGCGTGGGAACGTGCCACGCACCACGG
>NZ_JADDUM010000066.1 GCF_015163715.1 Pseudomonas cyclaminis | reverse complement strand
GACGAGAGGCTCAACGGAAAGACCGGCGCGCAGCCGAACAACACGACGATGTAGGCCAGCCACAACCGGTTCTCGATCCGTGGCACCGAGAGCAGTCCCTTATTGCCCTCATCCGCACCTTGCTGACGGGCAGACAACCATTCCTGCAAGATGATTGCACCAAAGGGCGCGGCGAACAGTCCGGTGTCGGACAGGACACTCCAGAGGCCGTTGTTGATGATCCAGGCCAGCAGCGAGAGGTAAAACTCCAAGTAACTGTTGGTGCTCATGAGCATGGTAATGACCTCACAGTCGGGTGAGCTCGACGCAGATAAAGAGCAGGAGCCCTACTGTCCCGATGCGTTTTATGCGCCGTCGATCCTGTGGTCGATGTCGGTAGCGCCGAAGCACATCCCACCAGAGTGCAAAGAGAGCGCCGTAGAGCAGCGCACGCCACCATCGCAGATTGGGCCGTGCGGATTCGAATGCCTGCTGCCAGACCTCGAAACTACCCAGCGCAGTGCGGCCGATCCAGGCGACCAGTGCGGCGGTCAGGATCATCACCGCGGCAATCCCTAAACTCGAAAGCAAAGTGAATAGCGGTGAGCGTTTCATGGCTCACTTGCGCCTGGCGTCAGCATCATTGAGTCGACCTGGCTCAGGGTCACCTTGCTCGACGGTGCGCGAAGCATCGGCACCACCCGCATGTCGATCGAGCACGAGGCTGGCGGTGTTAGTAGCCAGCATTTGCCGAACCTGCAGTTCGGCCTGCAGCAGGCGTATTTCGCGCTCCAGCGCGTCGATGTTTTTCGTCAATGCGATTTGGGCCGGCTCGGCGGAGGCGATGTTCGGTTCGTGACTGCCCGCCAGCAGGGTGCGCAGTAGCAGCAACGCCTTGTGGAGTACGCTGGATAGGGCCGTCTCACTGGCCAAACGCCGTGCCAGCAGATCCTGATCGGGATCGTCACGCAGGGCTTCGACCACACCTCGGGTCACCGGTAACATCGGGCTGGAGGCTTTAGCCAGATTGTCAGAAGTAGGCGGCAGCGAGCCGGACAGCAACCCTTGTAGTGCTTTGAGGTGTTCGCTGTAGGCCTCCTGAATCAGCGGAGTCAATCCGCTGCCAGCGGTCGCACGAAGGGTTTCGCAGCTGTCGCAGGTCGAGACTTCGCTCTCGCCCAACACGCGAACGGCCCATTCGGATTCCTCTTGGGGCGAGGTCCATGTCTGGCAAATAGCCCCACCCAGACAATCACCGCTACTGATCGAGGCGCTGTCATCCACCGAACGGTTATGCAGCAGGTTATAACCCGCGCGCACCACGTCGGCGGTCACCCGAATGGGCGTCTGCCCATTGCCTCCAGCCTTCTGCCCGCCGACCCAGGACACCCCATTGTTGCCATTACGCGCCTCGGTATTTTTCACCGCGGCCACTGCATCACCGCCGGTTTGCTCCAGATTGCCCTGCATCTCCTGGTTCTTGGCCAGCGCACCCCAGCTGGCCTGACCGACCTTGTCCGCCATCTTCTCGGCCATGGCCTGGCAGGTCAGTTTGGAACGATCGAAGTCGATACGCCCCTGCATCACCCCATTACTGAGCAACTCATAGAGTCCAGGGTTGGCGCGCTGGATGATCAATGCCGGCAGCGACATCACCGCCTGGGTCGCATTCTGCACGATGCTGCCCATGATCTGCTGGAAACCTTCGGTGGCACCGTTCAGCTGGTTTTGCAGGGTGTTGGTGAGGCTCATGTTGCCGCACATCATATTCGCTCGCCATGACCCGCCGACGCCGAGACCACTGGGTCGATAGAGCGAACTCGGTGAGCCGACTGCCGAGCCGCCACCGATGGAGTACATCACTCGGTCGTCGAGTACTTCGCCTTGAGTACCCAGGCGGTAATCGCCCTCGGCGGCGTGGGCATGCGTGGCCATGCAGAGCAACAGACTCATCACGCCCAAGGAGGGGCGTGCGAGAAGCCGACTCATAAAGCACCGCCTTCGAAGTCGATGCTGAACAGAAAGGTCTGTCCCTCACGCTTGCAGCAGCTATAGGGCCGCCAGAGCGACCAGGCGTAGCCGCCGTCCGCGCTCTGTACCGGATTGCTGGGGAAGATGGCGCACATGGGCTGCACCTGGGGGTAGAGCAATTGCCACTTGTGGGTCGAAGCGTCGTTTTCAACGACCGGTCCCGGTGGCCAGTAGCCGTCACGTTTCGCGGGCGTGAGTGGTAAGTACACATGCGGCTGCCAGTTGCGGGTCATCACATCGCCGGCCCGTTGCGCCATGACTGCGGCCGCCTTGAAGTCGTCGGGTTGTACCAGAAAGCCCTGACGGGGGTAGACGTTGCCCCACATGTTTCCCGCGGCCTGACGACCGACTTCACGGATCCCCGGCATGAGCGACTCGGGGTAGAAACTTTCTGGGATGCCATGGCGCCAGGCCAGTGAATCCAGGGTACTCAGGTAGTAGGGCATGAACGCGGTTGCGCCGCCGGCGCAGGCATAGCCGGATTGCGAAGCCAGTTGCGTGGCGGCCCAACCACCGGGGTGACCAATGCCATCGACGTTCTTGAAACGGGGCAGGTTGTCGCGGCGGGTGTTCGGGGTGATCAGGTTGCCGCCACCCTCCGCGCCGCTGATGGGAGCGGATAGGGTGGCCATCTCGGTCCAGGGGTTGTTGCCGGTGGTGGTGTAGCTCGAGACCACCAGCTCAGGAATGAAATGACGAACCTTGGTTGAGGTTTTGACCTTGCAGCCGAAGGGCGTGCAGAGCAGCCAGAAACAAATACCGACGACCCTGTAGGCGAGGCAATTTGGCGAAAGAACAGAGGCGGTGATGCTGCTGGTATCCAGCGCCATGCTTGGGCCGCACGCCAGCAGGATGCTCAGCGCCAAGGGCCGAAGCTTTGGGGGCGTGATTGACGAGCAGGCAGCAGGCATGATCCAGGCTCAATTAGGTAAATAGCCAGGTCAGGTTCGGTTTCGGGCGGGAGACTGTCAGTAGATAAAATGAAGGTGGGTGTATCGACTTTGTGAGGCGTGAGACTATTATTTGACGTGAAGGAAGCTGCGCAACATATCGGGTTCCGTAAGTAGCTGATCCGTGGTGATTTCGAGAATATTGGCGAGTTTGCACAGGACCAACAGCGACGGATTGCCTGTGCATCGTTCGATCTGACTGACGTAGGTGCGATCCACCTCGGCCATGAGCGCCAACTGCTCTTGGGTCAGGTTTTTCACGCGTCTCATCCAGCGGATGTTTTCCGACAGATGCAGACGAAGCTGTTCGTAGTCTTGAGTCATGCGCGCAAATTGCGCCTTGAGGGACTCTCAATCCACGGGATATAGTCTACATTGACATTGATCTAGGCCATTTGATGCTCATGCCTGTTATCGAGCGTTCATTTGGTTTCGTTAAGATTTTCGAAGCTGGGCCCAGCGTCTAACAATAAATCAGAAATCCAGGGTGCGTATGAACGAAAACTACCTTTCAATTCCCGCTGCGGATGGTTGTACAAGTCTTTTGACACCTTGGGGCAGCGAGTTTGCCCCGATGATCGAACGTGGCGTGCAATGCGCTCAGGCTTGGCTTGATACGCCCGGCGAGATTCCACTGTGGTGGGCGTTGGCGCAAACCCGCAAGACCTTTCCAGTCGGTGACTGCCAAGATGCTTTTGAAGCTGGATTCCTGTTGAGGATTCAGCAGCGGCTGAGCAGTGTGCCACCCAGCCCAAATCAAGGTTGAAAAGAACTTCCCTAAAGACGCGTTCAAACACAAAGCTCGAACCGCTCCCAGAGTTCAGCCAGCGTTTCGGCTGCTGACGCCCCAATACCAGTGCTCGGAGAGTTGGTATTGGGTAATCGCTACCAGCGTCTAGTTCACCGCATCTTTCAGCGATTTACCGGCCTTGAAGCTGGGCGTCTTGGCCGCTGCGATCTTGATGGTGGCCCCAGTTTGAGGGTTACGGCCGTCGCGTGCCGCACGTGCTTTTACCGCGAAGGTGCCAAAACCAACCAAGGTGACGTTCTCACCGCTTTGCAACGAAGTGGATATGATGGTTGTGAGGGCTTCCAGTGCGCGCCCGGCAGTGGACTTCGGGAGGTCAGCGGAGCTCGCTATGGCCTCGATCAGATCGTTTTTATTCATGCGTGACTCCTTCCGCTGGCTGGGTGTTGACGAGTAATCTACTCAGATAATTCTTCGATATCCACTACAAAACCGCTCTCCAGCCCTCTACGGATGTAACGCTATTTGGGCTTAAAATCAGGTAGCTATGCCCCGATTCCACGACTTGGTCAATGCGCGCAGCTACCCGAAAAGCTGCCTCTAGCTCTGAACACTGGTATTCCTGCATTAAGGTCCAGCGTTCGGCTTTTTCCTCGGGCTCCGTCATCGCCAGAGCGAGATAGAGGCTGGGTGGCACGGCTCGAAACAGCGTTTCGAGTTTCTTCGACAGCACGACCCCCTCGGTGTATTTGCCCGGTTCCTTGCTGGCGGAGAGCAATAAGGCTTTCTGTGCCGGCGTGAGTTTCTTGAAGCGAGCGATTTCTTCGATTTCCGCCGGTGGCATGTTCAAGCAAATCCACCACTCGATCATGTTGAGCATGGTCTGTGCGGCAGTGGGGAAGTCAGCCAGGTTCTGTGTGGCGAGCCAGAACCAGGCGCCGAGCTTGCGCCACATCTTTGTGCCCTTGACCACGAACGGTGCCAACAGCGGGTTCTTGGTGATGATATGACCCTCGTCGGTGACCATGATGATCGACCGACCCAGATACTGATCACGCTCGGCGAGATTGTTCACGGTGTTCATCAGGCTGATGTAGCTGATGGACATCTGCGCCTCGTAACCTTCGCGAGCGTAAGTGGCGAGATCGACAATGGTCACATCGCTCTCGGGCCAAGGCGTGCCCTCGCGATCGAACAGTTCACCCTCGAAGCCCTGGCAGAACAGGTCGATGGACTCGCCCATTTCCTGGGCACGCTCGCGACGTTTCTCTGGCAGGTGCGGGTCGGCGGCGACACGCAGCAACGCGTCGCGCACGTCGCGGGTCAGCACCTGGCGACCCACCGGGACACAGGTCTGCGCCGCATCGAGAATGCACTCGCGAATCAGGCTGCGATCGGCTCGACTCAGGCGCGCCTCTTCCTTGGCCTCGCCGCCGGTGATCATCAGGCGAGCGGTGATTTCCAATTCGCCGAGAACATCGCGCTGGTCTTCGCGACTGGCTACCGCCTCATCGTCCAGCTCATAGATCGACAGACTCGCCACCTGATCCGGCTGCTCGACCAGGCGCCAGGCATCGGCGAACGGGGCGAGACTGACCGAGGCGCCAGGCTTCAATTGGACCTTGTTGACCGACAGGCCCTGTGTCGCGAAGTAGTCGCCCTGCAAACCGAATGAGTTGCCGGCCTCGACGATAAACAGGCGAGGGCGGTACACGGCCATGACCTGCATCAGCAGGGTGACGAGGGTCGCCGACTTGCCGGCACCAGTGGGGCCGAACAACAGCAGATGACCGTTCATGGCCCGGTCCAGGCGTGATAACGGATCGAAACTCAACGGCGAGCCGCCACGATTGAACAGGGTGATGCCCGGGTGGCCGGTCCCGGTGCTGCGACCCCACACCGGAACCAGGTTCGCCAGGTGCTGGGCGAACATCAGTCGCGTGTACCAGTTGCGCGTGTCGCGGGCCGGGTTGTAAGCCATTGGTAGCCAACGCAGGTAACTATTGCAGGCGGCGACTTCATCGCCTTCGCGTACCGGTTGCAGGCCCGCACCCAGCAGCGCGTTGGCCAGGCTGACCGAGCGCTGGTGCAATTGCTGCTCATCGTGACCGCGCACGTAAAACGCCAGGGTGCCCCGGTACAGCTTGTGCTGGCGGCCGATGATCGCGCGAGCCTCTTCGACATCCTGACGGGTCTGGGTCGAGGCCAGGTTTTCACCGATGGCTTTGCGGGCCAGGCGGTTCAACTGCTCCTCAAGCACATCCTGCGGTTTGACCACCAAGGTCAGACTCATCACCGTACCTTCGGGTAACTGGTCGAACAGTGAGTTCACCGCATCGCCCTTATGGGTTTCGCCGGTGAGTTGGCCAATCAAGGGTGCTCGCCGCAGTTTGTCCACCACCATCACCCGGTGGGGCTGATCGTCGAAAAACCAGAGTCCGCATTGCACATCCGAGCGCGGTTCGTTGAAGAACAGCCGCTCGGCAAAGTCGTGATCGAAGGGCAGTTCCAGCGACTCGCCATCGCCCGGCTCCGGATAGACTATGCGGTGGTAGAAATCCTCGGGTGCTTCATCGGTGAGCCTGGGGGCCGGATTGAACCAGGGCAGCAGCCAGGCATACAGACCTCGGCCATCGACTCGCGTCGATTGCACCCCGCATGCCTGCAACGAAGCCGCAATACGTTCGCAAGCCTGATGCAGGGATTGCACCGGGTTGAGTCCTGTCTCCTCAGCGTCAGACTCAAGCCAGCGATAGACCACCAGGCGCACCCGACGGTTATTGCCACGCCAGGGCAGGCGCGTCACCACCTTATCCTCAAACAGACCACCGGGCTTGGCGATGGCCTTCAGATGACGGCGGCTGAGCTCCAAAAAAGCCTCGGTGAAGACCGTGCCTCGCGCGCTGTCCTGAATATAGTCAGAGAGCCGGTTCAGGTAGGGGGTGAAGTCGTTGTCGTCCTGGCAGAAAAACTGCGCCACCCAAGGTGCTTGATCTAGCTCGTCAAAGCTGTCCTGCAGGGCATCCTCGAGGGCATCGCGGGCGGCGATCAACCAATCGGGTTCGCGCCCTTCGGTGCCGATGGGCAGCAACTCGAACACCGCACCCACCGAGCGATTGTCATCCAGTAGAAAACACTGCGCGGTGTCGAGGTATTCGACCCACGGCAGGTGATCGGTGAAGCTGGGGTTGTGCGCATAGAGCGCGGCTTCATCGGCCAAGGTGGCGCGAGGGCGCAATGGGTTGCGCCAGGCTTTCCACGCAGGAGTGCGGTTGCCCGCATCGCTGGTACGCACTACAAGTCTTCCTGACGTTCACCAGGCAATGCGTACTGCACCCGTTGGTAAAACGGAAAGACGGTCGAGTACCCCGGGATCGGTGCCTGCTCGGTGCCACTCAAATGCGGATACACGTACAGCACCAGATCGGGATTGGGCAGGCGAGGGAACAAATTGTGGATCTCGTTCGTCGCTGTGCGCGTGTACGGTTCCTGGAGAGAAGCGGAGAAGTCTGCCTGAGCCAGCGGGCGGCGTAACTGCTGCCGAGCATCCAGCAGTTGCTGCTGAGTGCCTTGCGAACCGGCGCCGTTCCAGATGTCCAGCATGGTCTGCTCACCATGGGGCAGCAGCGTCTCCTTGTCGGTGGAACATCCGGCCAGGATCAAGCAGAGCACGCTAATCCAGGTCAGACAGGGAGGCAGGGTCTTTTTCATGGAGAACGCTCCGGCCCTTGGGCTCGTAGTCGATGGTGATTTCATGGTCGAGGTGCAGGGCGACCTGTGCGGCAGGTGGCACGTACACGGCAGCAAAGGCTTCGCCATACAGTTTGTTCACCCACTCGCGGATGTCGCTGACCCCACCATTGAGAATTGAATTCAGTGCGCTATTGCCACTGCTATTGGTGACTCCGAGCGTACTGCCGCCCGAACTGATCACACTGCTGTTGTTCCGCTCATCACCGAGCAGAGCGGCGACACCGGCACCGGCGGCAGTGATCAGGCTCTGGCTGCCGAGGTATTGCTGAGCGTTCGAGCGGCGCTCGCCAGCGATGCAAGGAATGCCATACGGATCGGACAGGTAACCGAGTCCACCACGGATCTTGTCGGTGCTCGAGCTCTGGGCGGTGGAGGCATTGCGGCTGGTTACTGCCTTCGGCTGAGGCACTGTACGGATGGTGCCATCGGTAAACACAAAGGTGATTGACTCGACCTGTCCGCGTACGCAAGACAGGGTCCAGTCACCGGACGCCGTGCCGCTCATTACGGCACCCGCAACGTCCGGCAGGTCGATGCCGTTGGCGGTTAAGTTCTCGGGGCCGACCAGCACCTTGAAGGGATAGGGATCATTCACAGTGCCGTCCACCGGGACTCGGCCGATCAGCGCGGTCATGGCGACCGATCCCATCAGCGTAGCGTTTTCGGGGATCGTGTAGACCGGCTTCGCGCCTTCGGTACGATCAACGGATCGCGTGAGGTCATGCTCACCCTGGGTGACCGCACGTAGCTGTTTCTGGCCGCGATCAATCGCGTTTTCTTTCAAGCCTTCCAGTGAGTTGAAGGCAGTAGGCAGACTCAGTGCGGAGGCGGTCTTGGTTTTGCCTCCGGCGTTGGTGGACGGAACATCCGAGGGTTCAATCCACTGCAGAACATCATTGGCGGAGTGTTGCCCCTCGAATTGAGCCCCATCACCCGGCTCAAGCCCCAATCCGATTGGCATGTCCTTGCCGTTGCCGGTCAGCCCCGACAATTGGTTCTGCAATTGCGTCAGCAGACCGCGTGCCTGACGACTGTCTTGTTCTGCTTTGAGCCGGGCCTCGTTGGCTTGTCGGCGGCCTTCGTCGACCTGTTGGGTCACGCTGCCCAGTGCCGTCTGGATACGCGATTCGACACTGTTTTCCCGCTCACGCAGGCGGTTGTTTTCCGTCTGCAGCGAATCGTTGTGTTTCTTCAAACCGAGCATGTCGCTGCGCATGGCCTTCACCTGGCCGACCAGGGTGGCGACCGTGTCGCGTGGGGTATCGCCCGCAATGCCGAGCGACTTGGCTTGCTCGGCGGATAACTGAATGTTTCTCTGATCAACTGGGTTCTCTGGAAAGGGGGGGCTGCCACCCGTGACCCAGGTTTTCAGGATGATCAACACCACGGCCAGCAGCGCAGCTGGTACCAGCCATTTAAGCAAGGCGTTAGCTTTCATCGTCAACCCCTCGCGCAACGGGCGGGAGCAGCAAAGCGTGTTCGAGGCCGGCACCGCGAGTGACGAGGTAGGCGAGCGTGGTGTCTTCAGCGCTGCCGACAGGCCCGAGGAAAGCATGCTGGAAGGCCGCGGCGAGCAGTTTGGCCTGAATCTGACGCGGATCGAGTTGCACCGGCTCTGAACTACGATTGCGCAACTTCACTGCCGTCACCCAGTAATCACCGAGTCGCCAGGCGGCGATAGGTGTGCTGGAAATGTTTTCGGTCGGCAACAGGGTCGGCAGTTCGGTGCGCAGCTTGAGCGGTACGCGGCGTACGCCGGGTAGGGATTCTACGGTGCGCAGCGGCGCGTATAGGCTCTGTGCGGCATAGCGCGTCAAAGCGACCGGGATCGGTGTACGTTCTGGAACAGGGACGGTGCTCGATTCAGTCTCGGTAGCTTGCACCGGAACATTCTTGAGAATACGCACGGGCTCCAACGGTTGATCACCAGGAGTGGCCGCGATATCCAGCAGGATAATTTCGCCCGTCGCGACCGATTGGAGTTGCAGTCGAGTCGGTGCAATGGCTTCCGACGCGCGCAAGTACAGCGTGCCGCCAGTTGATTGCACGCGCAGCTTGCCCGTCAGGGCTGAGGGCACGCCGACTCGAACAGCCTCATTGATAAAGACTACTCGCTCTTGATTGATCACCAGTGGGACCGCGAGGGGTAGGCGTTCCCAGTGCATCAGCTCGACGGCCTGCGCTGCAGCTCCCCATAACATCAGTGCGACGGTCACTCCCAGGGTAGAAATCCGCTTCATGGCTCACCTCCAGGCAGGGAGATTTTTTGCGGCGTGCCCTGATAACAATCCAGTGCCAGCCCCCATTTGTTGCGTTCGGGATCCAGGTCGAAACGCACCACGCGTAATGGATAACGCACCACCACCCGTTTCACTGGCTCGGCGGCGTAATACTCATCGGCGTTGAGGTCGAGTTTGACCAGCCAGCTGTCGCGGTCGAGTTGCTTGACCCTGAGTCCCGGATCTTCGCTGTAGCCTCGGCCCAGAATTTCGTAGACGCCACGCACTCGCTGGCGCAGTTCGCCGGCGGCTTTGCGGTACTCGTAGTCGCCGTCGAGGAAGGCCTTGCAGGCGGGTGTCAGGTAGGACTGCAAGCCATAGATGGCGCGGCGATAATCCTGCTCGCCATCCGAGGGCCAGCGGTTGAGCTGACCGAAGATGTACAGGGCAAAGGCATAGACATTCTCCGAGGGAATATCCCACCACTTGCGCGTGCTACCCGAGCGCAGATCCGGGGGGACATGCACGGTCAGATCGGTCGGTGTCGAGCGCCAGCCATACCAGAGTCCGGCGCAGACTAGGGCGAGGATCACTACCGCCAGACGCAGGCTGAAGATATGGGCCTGTTGGGCATCGACCTTGTTCCGAAAACGACTCATGGTTGCCACCGGGACAGGGCAGGGCGCAGTCGACGCGAACGGCGAACCGTCCAGGCGCCGGAGTGGAGGATCAAACTGCCGCGCCCCAGGCGCCAACGGCTGGCGAGTACCCATTCGAGTTTGCGGTACAACCAGGTCTCGGGGCGGGCCCGTTTGGCCCGACGCAGTAGCGTGCCACCGACCAATAACACCACGGCCATGCCTGCGATCATGCTGGTCGGCGCCACGGCAATGGAAGCGGTGGCGATCGTCAGAGGAACGCCCAGCAGCAGGCCAATGATTGCGCCGGTGCCAAGCGCTACCCACATCTCATCATTGGTCAAACCGCGTAATACGGCAGGATCGCGATTGAGCCGCTCCGGCAGAAAGACCAAGGTGCCGTCGGCAAGATGTTCGATTTTGTCGTTCATGCCGACCTCACAGAATCGCGGCAGCCTTGGTCAGGAACCAGATGATGATCACCACCAACAGAGCACCGATACCGACCACCGCACCCAAGTCCTTCCAGGTCTTGCGCTGGTTCTGCACGTCGGCATAGACGGTCAGGGAATGCCAGGCCACGCCGAGAAACGCGAGCAGGGCGATCAGCAGGCCGAGCAGGATACCGCCGTCGTAGGCGTAGTTTTTGATCGTCTCGATCAAGCCGGATCCTTCGCCACGGGAGGGTGCTTCCATGGTCGGTAATTCGGCAAAAGCCAAGCTTGGACCGAGCACCAGTAGCAGACCGATCAAGCGCTGGCTCGCACGATCACGCAGGTTGTTTTTAAGGGGGACTAGGCACTTGAGCATGACGGCGATCTCCTGGATTAGGACAGGGTGAAGAACATCAGAACGAGTAGGGCGAGCAGCACGCGAGCGGCGCTGCCACCGAAGGCACCGAAGCGCACGCTACCGGCTGCCCACCCTCGGTAAGCCGTCCACATCACCCAGGTACACCAGAGCAAGGTCAGTACGAGGACCAGGGAAAGCCACAAAGTTGAACTGCTCTGCGCCGAAAAGCCGGAGGCGTTTTGGAAGGCAGCGGTCTGGGCGTCGGTCATGCTCATGGCGAGGGCTCCGCGGACGGAGTGTCGAGGCTGTAATCGCCTAACAGTTCACTGGGATCGCGGGGTTGAGCGCGGGAGGGGGACAGGTAGCTCTGCACACCGTGACGGATACGTTGGATGTCTTGGAGCAATTGGGGGTAGTCGAAGCGATAGCGTTCGTTTGATTCAGGGGTACTGGCTAACTCGGCTCGCGTCGTAAGGCGTTCGATAGTGTCGAGTTGCTGTTGGACCAGGCTTAGCTGTACTTGCTCATCAGCCGATGCGGCATAGCTACTGCCATGGACGATAGCTAGCGAAAGTAGCAACGAGCAGCGAAAGGCGGAAGTCGGCATGATGCTGGCCCATAGTGATATGGAGTCAGAATCAAGTTAAAGGGTGGGGATAGCAGTAAGAAAAGCGAGACGTGAGGAATCGCTTTTCTTCGGTCAGTTCACTGCAGGAGTTGAAAATTGTTGTTATCTGGCATTGTGTTTTTGGGCAACCTCTATTCGTGCTCAGTTGAATTGAACCAGATAAATACGGGTTGACGATGATGCTCAGGTGTTCCTCAAATGAGAGTTTGTCGGAGCGATGAGCATAAAGAAGGAGCCGAAACCCGGCGTTTACGCCGGGTTTCATTGCCTTACAGAATGTTCAGCGGGTAGCTGACGATCACCCGATGCTCGTCGCTATCGCGTTGTGTCGACACTTCAGTGCGCAATGACGCATGGCGCAGTGCAATGCTCAGGTCCTTCAGCGGCCCTTGCTGAATGACATAGCTCACCGTCAGGTTGCGTTCCCACTCGCTTTTGTCGCCTGTCGGGGTACGGATGTTCGAACCGTTTTCGTACATGCCTAGGAAACTCAAACCCGGAACCCCGACCCTGGCGAAATCATAACCGTAGCGAACCTGCCAAGTGGTTTCCCCGGCGCGCTGGAACTTGCCGATCATCGACTCCGTCATGAAATAGGCGGTGGAACCGTCACCCTGATTCAACCAGACCGCATCGCTGTCGCCGCTGACTTGTTGCAGGCCGGCGGCGAAGGTGTGGCCGTTCACCAGGTAAGTGAATTGCGCGCTGTCCAGGCGACTGTCGACCTTGCCCTTGGTGACGCCGTTGCCGTAGTAACCGAAGGTGTAGAACGCGGGGTCATGGCCGTTGGCGCCATCAGAGCGGTTGTCGAAGTGACGCAAATCGGTACGCAGGGTGCCCGGGCCGACCTGCATATCGTATTTGAGCCCGAGGAAGTTCTGTTTGTAGAAGTCCTGCAGGTTGCCGTAGTAGTACTGCAATGTCAGGTCTTTGGTCGCTTTGTAATCCACGCCGCCGTAGTAGAACTTGTTCACGAACTCGCCGGTCTGCGCGTTGTTCGCGCCGGGAATCGACATGCCCATCTGGTTGCTCGAACCGCGACCTTTGACATGCTCCAACTGGCCGAGGGTGAAGGTGAAATTCTCCAGGTCCTTGGACTGAATCTGCCCGCCATTGAAAGTCTGTTGCAGCATGCGGTCGGTGGACATCACCACCGGCAACATCGGCACCAGCGTGCCGTATTTCAGTTCGGTGTTGGAGAACTTCGCCTTGGCGGTCAGGCCCAGGCTGCCGAACTCATCCACGGCACGCCCATCACTGTCGGTCGGGAAGATGTTGCCGTTGAAGGCCTTGCTTTCAGGGTTGTAGTGCCGACCTTTGCCGGAGTCCAGCCGCACCCCGAACATGCCGATGGCATCCACGCCGAAACCGACGGTGCCTTGAGTAAAACCGGACTGAAAGTTGGCGATGAAACCCTGGCCCCACTCCTGGGTGTAGTTGGGGGCGGCCGCACCGCTGCGGTTGTCGGCATTACTGAAAAAGTTGCGGGCCAGCACGCTGAGCTTGCTGTCTTCTACCAGGCCTGCGGCGTAACCCTGTTGAGCGATGATCAAGCCGCAAATGCCGGCCATTACTTTAGGTGCGCGATTGAAAAGCTCCATCGGAGTCATCCCCATGAGTTGTTGAGTGTTGTGAGAGGCAGTCAAAAGCGGCAGTAAGGTTTTTATTGTTTTTCAGGAGCAACGGTGGCCGGCAAGACGTTCAGTCTTACGGGCGGCAAGCGGTACAGGATGAACAGCGCCAACACGCCGAGCCCGGCGCACAGCAGCAGGCCGACGCCCACCGACTGGGCCAGGGCATCGCGGGCCAGGTTCAGCCATTGCGGGTGTTCGAGCTGGGCGGCATCGGGACGCAGAAGTACCTGCGGGTCTGCGTACAAGGCCAATCCGTCCATGTGCGCTTGGGCGATAAAAAGTCGTTGCAGGTTGGCGCTGTACAGCAGGTTGACCAACACACCCATTCCGGCTGTTCCCAGCAAGCCACCGACCAGGCGCAGCGATTGGGTCAGCGCGGTAGCGATGCCGAGGAACTGGCGATCGGCGAGGGTCTGGGTGAAGACCGTCAGGTTCAGCAGGATGAAGCCCAGGCCAAGCCCCGCCAGCAGGATCAAGCCGAGTAGCGCATTAAACGAAGCACTGCGTCCGGCGATGGCCAGCCCGAGGCATGCCAGCAGTAGCGCGACAAAACCACCCAGCGGCAACAGGTTTGGATTGCGCAAACGGGTGACGATGCGGCTGTTGACGATGGCGCCCAGGGTGATGCTCAGGGCCAGTGGCGTAATCAGCAGGCCGGCATCCTGCGGCGAGTAGCCGTAGCTGCCTTGCAGTAACAGCGGCAGATAGAACAACAACGAAAACATGATCGCCCCGGCGGCCACCGACAGCAGAAACAACAGGCGCATGCTCGGTAATCCGAGTAACGCCGCCGGCAGCAGCGCGTGCTGGCAGCGTCGTTCCCAGTGCCATAGGGCAAGGGTCGCCGCGATGCAGCTCAGTCCCAGCGCCGCGCTCAGTATCAGACTGGAATGGCCCAACCATTCAACGAACAATTGCAAGCTACCCAGCACCAAGGCGATTAGTAATGCGCCCGGCCAGTCGAGGCTAATTTTTGCCCGTTGCTGCGGGTGGTAATAAGGCAGGTAGCGCCAGGCAAAAAACAACGCCAGGCAGCCCAGCGGCAGATTGATGTAGAACACCGAGCGCCAACCATAGGCCCCCGTCAAATAGCCGCCCAACCCAGGTCCAATGGCGTTGACCACGCTGAACAGGGCACTGAGCAACATCTGCCAGCGCAGGCGTTGGCGGGTGTCGGGAAACAGTTCCGGGATGCAGGCGAACGCCGTGCCGATCAACATACCGCCGCCGACGCCCTGCAAGGTGCGGCCGATCACCAGCCACAGCATGTCGTTGGCCACGGCGCAGGCCAGCGAAGCCAGGGTGAAGATCAATGTGGCGGCGATCACGAAGGGCTTGCGCCCGTAGTAGTCGCCCAGTCGGCCGAAGATCGGGATGGTGACAATCGACGCCAGCATGTACCCCGTGGCCACCCAGGCGTAGAGCTCAAAACCCTTTAGCTCGGCGACGATGCTCGGCAAGGCGTTGCCGATCACTGTCTGATCAAGCGCCGAAAGCATCAGCACCAGCGAGATGCCGAGCATTGCCAGCAGAGCCTGCTTGAAGCTCAGGGGAGAGTGGGGGGCCGCGGTCATTATCGGTCCTCAGCCCAGCGCCGCAACGGCAGCGGCAATCCGCGAACAACCTTCGTCGAGGGTCTTGATGTCGGTGGCGATCGACATCCGGAAGAACGGCGCCAATCCATACGCGGTCCCGGCTACCACGGCCACACCCTGGTTTTCCAGCAGGTACATGACCACGTCGTAATCGGTGTCCAGGCGCTTGCCATGAGTGGTCGATTTGCCCAACAAGCCCGAGCAGTTCACATAGAGATAGAACGCCCCATCGGGTTTGCGGCAACTCAAGCCATCGATGGCATTGAGCAAGTCCAGGCAGCGATCCCGACGTTGCTGGTAAACCGCCACGCTGTCCTTGACGAAAGTCTGGTCACCGTTGAGCGCTTCGACCGCTGCGGCCTGGCTGACCGAGCAGGCATTGCTGGTTGATTGGGATTGCAGGGTCGCCATCGCCCCGATCAAATCGGTTGGGCCGGCGGCATAACCGATTCGCCAGCCGGTCATGGCGTAAGTCTTGGACACCCCGTTGACCACCACGGTGCGCGCGGTCAGCGCCGGTTCGATGGCTAGGATGTGCGGGTTGTCCAGGCCTTCATAGCGGATGTGTTCGTAGATGTCGTCAGTCATCAGCAATACGTGCGGATGGTCGAGCAGCACATCGGCCAGGGCGCGCAGTTCGGCAGCGCTGTAGCTGGCGCCGGTCGGGTTGCTGGGGGAATTGAGCAGCAGCCAGCGAGTGCGTTTGGTGATCGCGCCGCGCAGCTGATCCGGGGTCAGCTTGAAAGCGTTTTCTTCCGGGCAGGCGAGGGTGACGGGTTCCCCTTCACAAGCCAGCACCATGTCGGGGTACGACACCCAGTACGGCGCCGGAATCAGGACTTCATCGCCCGCGCCGAGCGTGGCAGCGAAGGCATTGAAAATCGCACTTTTCGCGCCACTGGTGACCAGGATCTGATTCGCACCATAAGTCAGGCTATTTTCCCGTGCCAGCTTGTCGATAATCGCCTGACGTAATTCCGGGGTGCCGGCATTTTGCGTGTAACGCGTCTCGCCACGTTCGATGGCGGCGTTGGCCGCTTGCCGAATGTGCACCGGGGTATCGAAGTCCGGCTCGCCGACGACCAGATTGATGATGGATTTGCCCTGCCGGCGAAGTTCGTTCGCACGGTCGGAAGCGGCGCTGCTTGGGGACGGCTTGATGCGTTGCACACGGGCGGCGATGCGGGAGGCGGTCACGTGTCGTTCCTCGTTGATGACGTTGACGAGGTCCTACAGTACGAGCCGCTAACCAGGCAGCCATAAGATGAGATCGTTCTGGTCGGATAGGAATCGCTTATGGCTGGAACTGAACAGTCATCGCACCAAGACGGTGCGTTCAGCCCTGTGTGCCCGTGGCGGGTGTCGATCAACGTAACTACGATCCAGCCATAGCAAAGGCTTATGGTTGAGCCTTGGCATTAACCACGCGCGCGAGGTTTCGGGCTGGCCTGGCTCTTGCTAAAGCCTGAGGGCTGTCTCCCTTTTTCGAGCAAGAGCACCGCCAACGTGAATCTGCGCCGTTTGAAGTATTTCGTGAAACTCGTCGATATCGGCAGCATGACCCAGGCCGCCGATGTGCTGCATGTCGCGCAACCGGCACTCAGTCAGCAACTGGCCACGCTGGAAGCTGAGTTGCAACAGCAGTTACTGATTCGGACCAAACGCGGCGTCACCCCGACTGAGGCTGGGAAGGTGCTCTACGGTCATGCGCAGATCATTTTGCGCCAGTGTGAGCAGGCTCAGAGCGACATCAATGCCACGGGGCATGCCTTGTCCGGGCAGGTGTCGGTCGGCTTGGCGCCGGGCACCGCCGCATCGACGCTGTCCTTGCCGCTGTTGCGCAGGGTGCGCGAGCGTCATCCGGGTATTTTGCTGTACCTCAATGAAAACTTCGGCACCACATTGAGCGAGTTGATCATGAACGGCCGGATGGACATGGCGGTGCTGTATGGAGGGCGCGAAGTGCATGGCTTGAGCTTCGTTTCGCTGCTGCGAGAGAACCTGTACCTGGTGAGTGCCGACCCTTCAGTCAGTGCGCTCGACGAGATCCCCCTGGCTGAACTCGCCGACATGGACATGCTCCTGCCGCGCCCCTACAACGTCATGCGGCGGCTGGCGGATGAAGCCTTCCAGCGCATTGGCATGAGCGCGCGGGTGGTGGCGGAAATCGAATCGTCGATCACCCTGACCGCCGCCGTCGCCGAGCACTTTGGCTCGACGATCCTGCCCGAATCCTCGGCGCGGGTGATGGTCGCCGGCACTTCGGTGCACATGTGCCGAATTGTCGAGCCCGAAATCGAGGCGCCCCTGGCACTGTGTCTGTCCGGTCACCTGCCGTTGTCGGTGCCGGCTCAAGCGGTCAAGGCGATCCTGCTGGAACTGGTCGCGGAGATGCGCGGCAGCTTGATCTGAACGGTCATAAGGACGGCTTATCACCCCAAAGCCAAAGCGTCTTGGTAGCCGTTGGACGGGGTCGCTACATTGACCCTATCCACTCAGACACGCTCGACAGGCAGGGGCCCACGCATGGATTCAGAACGCATCAAGGGGTTGATCGATTTGCTCGCCGAATCCGATCTGCTCGAACTGAGTCTGACCGAAGGCGACAGTACGATTCGCCTTTTCAAGCAGGCCGGGAAGGTCGTGACGACCGAGTCGATGGCTGAGCCTTCGCCGACACCGACCGCGGATTTGCCCACGTCAGGCACCCCGGCGATGGCCGCTACCGAGATAAAGGCCAGCCTGTATGGCGTCCTGCATCTGACGCCCGCCGCAGGGGAAGCACCGTTTGTTGCTGTCGGCGATCAGGTCGAAGCAGGGCAAACCCTGGCGGTCCTCGAGGCGATGAAAATGTTCCACCCGGTCAAGGCCAAAATCGCCGGTCAGGTCACCGCGATCCTTGCCCAGAGTGGCGCCGAAGTCGAAGCCGGACAGTCGCTGTTCCGTCTCGGCTGATCCAAAGCCCATCCTCTTTCAGGTGAATTCAATGTTCGACAAAGTGCTGATCGCCAACCGTGGCGAAATCGCCCTGCGCATTCAGCGTGCCTGCCGCGGCCTTGGGATACAAACCGTGGTCGTGCACTCCGAGGCCGATCGCCACGCACAGTATGTGCAAAACGCCGATCAGGCCCTGTGCATCGGGCCGGCGTCACCCAGCCAGAGTTACTTGAACCAGGCAGCGCTGCTGTTCGCGGCCAAGGTCAGTGGCGCGCAAGCGATTCATCCGGGTTACGGTTTTCTGTCGGAGAACGCCGGGTTTGCTGAACGTATCGAAAATGCGGGGCTGACCTTCATCGGGCCGAGCACGGCCTGTATTCGCACCATGGGCGACAAGGTCGCGGCCAAACGGGCGATGCGCGAAGCCGGCGTGCCCTGCGTGCCAGGGCCGGATTCGGTAATGCCGACTGACGATGCCAGCATCCAGGCGATTGCCCGTGAAATCGGTTACCCGGTGATCGTCAAAGCCGCCGGCGGCGGTGGTGGTCGTGGCATGCGCGTGGTGAAGGAAGAGAGCGAATTGCTCGACGCCATCGCCCTGACCCGTGAAGAAGCGCGGTTGGCTTTCGGCAATCCGGAACTCTACATCGAGAAGTTTCTCGGCCATCCACGGCATGTCGAAATCCAGGTGTTATGCGATGCCCATGGCCACGCGATCTGGCTGGGTTGCCGCGATTGCTCGTTGCAGCGTCGGCACCAGAAAGTCCTCGAGGAAGCGCCGGCGCCGGGCATTGATCCGGAACTGATCGCCAAGGTCGGTGAACGCTGTGCCGCCGCGTGCCGGCAGATCGGCTATCGCGGCGTCGGCACCTTCGAATTTTTGTACGAGGACGGTGAGTTTTTCTTCATCGAAATGAACACCCGCCTGCAAGTCGAACACCCGGTGACGGAGATGACCACCGGCATCGATATCGTCCAACAGCAATTGCGCATGGCCCGCGGCGAAGTGCTGGAGCTGCGTCAGCAGGACGTGCAGCTCAATGGCCACTCGCTGGAATGCCGGATCAACGCCGAAGACCCGATCACCTTTATGCCGACGCCGGGGCTGATTCAACGCTGGGAAGTCCCCGGTGGTTTTGGTGTGCGGGTCGATTCCCACGTCACCACCGGTTACCGAGTACCGCCTTACTACGACTCAATGGTGGCCAAGGTCATCACCCACGGCGCGACGCGCGATGAGGCGATGGCGCGGATGCGCCTCGCCCTGAGTGAGCTGGTCGTGGAAGGCATCTCGACCAATATCCCCTTGCACCGCGACATTCTCGAAGACCCGGCGTTCTGTGCCGGTGGCGTGGACATTCATCACCTGGAGCGCTGGCTGCAACAACGGAGTCCGACATGAACACAGCATCTGTTTCGCCGCGTCCGCACATCAGCTTGCTGGGGTCCACGGCTTTGTTATTCGAAGCGCCGGGCGAGCTCGATCTGGCACCGCAACAACGCATTTGGAGCCTGGCCTTGCAGGCCGGGGAGTGGGCCGAGATCCACGAAGCGGTCCCGGGCATGAACAACCTGATGCTGACGTTCATCAAGCCGCCGCGTGACCTCAATGGGTTGTGCGAGCGATTGCTGGAAGCGTGGGAGGTCAGTCAGCCATTGCCACTGGAAGGTCGGATTGTTGAATTGCCGGTGGTCTACGGCGGCGAGTTCGGCCCGCACATCAATGATGTGGTGGCGCACACCGGGCTGGACATCGAGACCATCGCCAACCTGCATTGCGAGCCGTTGTACCCGGTGTACGCCTTGGGCAGCCACCCGGGTTATTGCTACCTCGGTGGCATGGATTCGCGCCTGGCCACGCCACGACGCCAAGTGCCGGTGATCAGCATTGCCGCCGGCTCGGTGTCGATTGGCGGGGTGCAGACCGGCGTCTCCGCCTCGGCCGGCCCCAGCGGCTGGAACACCATCGGCCGCACTGAAATGTCTTTTTTTGACCCGACCCAAAACCCTCCGGCGATGCTCAGGCCGGGCGACATGTTGCGTTTGCGCATCGAGAGGATCATTCGATGATCGAGATTTTATCGGCCACCGCTTTGGCCACGGTGCAGGACTTCGGCCGCTTTGGCAGCCTCGGTTACGGCGTCGGGACATCCGGCGCGATGGACCATTTGGCGCTGGCGTTGGGCAATCTGCTGCTGGGTAATCCTGAGGACGCGGCGGCGATCGAAATCCCGCTGTTTCCATTCGAAGTACGGTTTACGCAGGACTGTGCGTTCGCGTTCACCGGTGCGGCTTGCGAAGCCACCCTCGACGGTCAGCCATTGTTGCCATTCTGGGTGGCGCAGGCTCGGGAAGGCCAGGTGCTGAGCCTCGGCTATCCCACCTCCGGCAGTCGCGCCTACTTGTGTCTGGCCGGCGGTGTCGACGTGCCGCAGGTGCTCGGCTCACGCAGCACTCAGTTGCGCGGTGAGTTCGGTGGTTTGCAGGGGCGGGCCTTGCAGCAGGGCGACCGGATCTCGGCGTTGCGTCCCGGCATGAGTGCGCTGCCAACGGATTTTGGGGTCGTGTCCCCGAGTCAGGCGCTGTCGTTGCAACGCGATGGATTGCCGGCGATGCGCGTACTGCCTGCGGCTGAATACGAGTGCTTTCTGGACGAATCCCGTGCCGCGTTCTGGGCTGGCGAGTGGAAGGTCACGACCCAGAGCAACCGGTACGGCTACCGGCTCGAAGGCGCGCCGATCTTGCCCAAGGCGCCGATGGAAGTCCGTTCCCACGGCATCGTCCCCGGCGTGATTCAGGTGCCCCACGGTGGCCAGCCGATCATCCAGATGCGCGACGCGCAACCGAGTGGCGGTTATCCGAAATTCGGCACCGTGATCGAGGCCGACCTATGGCGTCTGGGCCAGGCGCCGATTGGCAGCAAAGTGCGGTTTATCGAATGCAGCTATGCCGAAGCCGTCGCGGCCCGGGAAGACAATTCGCGCTATCTCGCGGAGGTCAGCCGCTTGGTCAACCTTCACGGGCTAGCCTCGCGCTAAGGACATTCAGACATGACAAATCAGGAAATCCGCCAGTTGGCGGTGTGGCTCAAGGAGACCCACCTGGCTGGCGCGGAAATCCGTCGTCCGGGGCTGCATTTGGTGCTCAAGCGCTGTGTCGACGAGGTCGCGGAACCGGTTCAGATCACGGCGCCAGAGGCTTTGAAGGCGCCCGATGAACAGCTGTTGAAGACCCCCGGTCTGGGCCGATTGCTGCTGACGCACCCGCAACAGAGCGAGGTGCTGGTATCGGTCGCAGTCGGGTGGAGCCAGGGCAACTGGTCGCGTTGCTGCAAGTCGGCGATCTGCTGTTGCCGATTCGCAGCCAGAAGGCCGGACGGCTGGCGGCGGTGTTGACGGCGTGTGGCACGACGGTGGGATTTGGCGAGGCGTTCATGCGCCTGGACGCGGCATGACGAGTGAGGGCAAGTGATGAAGATTGATTTGAACGCTGATCTGGGCGAGGGCTTCGGTCCCTGGCGCATGGGTGAAGATGAAGCGTTGATGAGCCTGATCTCATCGGCCAACGTGGCGTGCGGTTTCCATGCCGGTGATCCGCTGATCATGGATAACACCGTGCGCCTGGCCAAGGCCGGCGGCATCGATCTGGGCGCCCATGTGGGCTTCCCCGATTTGATGGGTTTTGGCCGGCGACAGATGAACATCGAGCTCAAGGAACTGGCGACCTACGTGGTGTATCAGCTCGGTGCGCTGGCCGGTATGGCGGCGGTCAATGGCCATCGCATGACCCACATGAGTTTTCACGGGGCGCTGGGCAACATGGTCGCAGCCGACGCGGCGCTGGCCGAACCCTTGGTCTGTGCGGTGGCGGCGTTCGATTCGACGCTGATTATCAGCTCATCGAGCAGTCGGGCCATCGAAAACGCCGCTGACAAATGTGGGTTGCGGGTCGCCACGACGTTTCTGGCCGACCGCGCCTACGACGACGACTGCCTGCTGGTGCCGCGCAAGGTGCCGGGCTCGGTGATCAAGGAACCGGCGGCCGTGTTGCAACGGGTTCGACAGTTGCTGGAGGAGGGCACCGTGACCACTCTCAACGGCAAGCACATCGCGGTGCCGGCGCATTCGATCCTGTTGCACGGCGATACCCCTGGCGCGGTGGAGCTGGCCCGCACCATCCGTCGAGAAATCGAGCTGGCGGGCGGCTGTATCACGCCAATTTCGCAGCTGTTGGCGTAACGGTTGCACGGTCATAAGCAGGGCTTATTGCCACACAGTCATTCCGTCTTGGTCCACGGCTTCAGGGATGGATAGAGTCGAAGTCATCGCGATCACCGAGTGATCCGCACACGTAATACGAGGACAGATCCATGCCATTTTCAGATTACAAAACCGCGCTGGTGACCGGCGCTTCTTCCGGGATTGGCGCCGCCGTCGTCGAGCGCCTGTGTCAGGAAGGCGTGCAGGTCCATGCCTTGGCTCGCAGCGCCGACAAGCTGCAAGAAGTGGCGGCTAAAACCGGCTGTATCGCACATGCCATCGATGTCACCGACCTGGCCGGGTTGACCCGTCTGTTCGAAACCCAGCAGTTCGACATTCTGGTAAACAACGCCGGGGTCGATAAACCGGGTTCGATTCTCAAGGCGGACGCCGAAGGCATCGACTTGCTGATCGACGTCAACCTGCGGGCGGTCCTGCACCTGGCGCGCCTGGCGTTGCCGGGGATGGTTGAACGCGACTGCGGCCACATCATCAACATCAGTTCGATTGCTGCCGCGTACAACTTCGGCGGCAACTCCACGTACCACGCGACGAAAGCCGCCGTGAGCATGCTGTCTCGGCAATTGCGCATCGATGCCTTCGGCAAGCGGGTTCGGGTCACCGAGATCTGTCCGGGGCGCGTCGCCACCGACATTTTCGCCCACGTTCACGGCGACTCCGAAGAGACCTACAAGCGCTTCGTCGAAGGTTTCGAGCTGCCACAGGCCAAGGACATCGCCGACGCCATCGCGTTTGCCATTGCCGCGCCGATTGCGGTCAACGTCGGGCACATGGAAATCACCCCGACCCTGCAAGTGCCCGGCGGTCTTTCCACGGCTCGCCCGCAGGATTATCAGGGCTGAGATTTTCCCTGCAACGGACGCCCCCAGAAGAACGGATCAATCCGTCATGCGGTACCCACGTCATGGCTCGCCAGACGCATTTTATTTCTGCCCTAGCCCAATGCCCGTAGGGATTGACCATGAAGCATGACTTCGATTTGGCCGCGGTTCTGCAAGGCGAATATGCCGAGCTGATCGTCAAGGGCATCGAAACAACTCTGCAGCTGGCGCTGTTCGCCTGGCTGTTGGCGATGGCCCTCGCGCTGTTGCTGGTGACCGTGCGCCTGACGGGCAACAAGCTCGCCGATCGTCTGGTGGCGGGTTACGTGTCCTATCACCGCAACGTGCCGACGCTGGTGCAATTGATGCTTTGGTACTTCGGTGTGCCGACGCTGCTGAGCGAATCCACTCAGCTGTGGCTGGCGAACTACAGCACTGAATACCTGTTCTCGGTGATTGCCTTGGGTTTGTGTCAGGCGGCGTATTTTTGTGAAGACATCCGCAGTGGCCTGCGCGCCATACCGGCTGGGCAGACCGAAGCGTCCCGAGCGCTGGGGCTGGGTTATGTGCGTTCGATGCGCTACGTGATCCTGCCGCAAGGCGTGCGTAATTGCCTGCCATCGCTGATTAACCACACGGTGCTGTTGTTCAAGAACACCAGCCTGGCCATGGCCATCGGGGTGGTGGAACTGACCTACGTCACCCGCGAAGTCGAGAACTACACCTTCCGCACGTTCGAGTCCTACCTGGTCGCCACGGTGTTCTACCTGGTCTTTTCACTGCTGTTGATGGGGCTCGGCGCGCTGTTGGCGCGACGCTTCAACAAAGCGCTGGCGAGGTAGACGAGCATGTTCGATCTCTTCTCGATTGTGCAAAACAACTGGACGCTGTTTCTGATCGGCCAGTACCCGCACGGCCCGCTGGGTGGTTTGGCCAGCACCTTGATTCTGGCGGCGCTGTCGCTGTTGTTGGCATTCCCGTTTGGTTTGCTGCTGGCGCTGGCTCGGGTTTCGCCGTGGAAGGGCCTGCGTTGGGCGGCCACGGTCTGGGTGTACGTGCTGCGGGGTATTCCGCTGCTGATGGTGATTTTCTGGACCTACTTCTTGGTGCCATTGCTGATCGGCCACAACATCACCGGGTTCGTCACCATGCTCTGCACATTGGTGATCTACCAGAGCGCCTACCTGTGCGAAATCATTCGTGGCGGCATCCAGGCGTTACCGCCGGGTCAGTACGAAGCGTCCCGCGCACTCGGCCTCGGTTACCTGCGCACGACGATCTGGGTGATCTTGCCACAAGCGCTCTACAACGCGATGCCCAGCCTGATCAGCCAGTTCATCTCGATCATCAAGGAAACCTCGCTGGGCTATGTGATCAATGTCCAGGAAGTGACCTTCGCTGCCAACCAGGTCAATAACCAGTTACTGACCAAGCCGTTTCAGGTGTTTTTTATCCTGGCGATCATCTACTACCTGCTCTGTTTTGGCCTGACCCATCTGGCCGGCTGGGTGGAGCGCCGTATCGCTCGCAAGCGTCTGGGCAACGGCGGTCCGGCCCTGGCTGCCGACCCCTTGCTGGCCATCGATAATTGAAGAGGGTTGCGTCCATGCATCCAATGATCATGTTTTCTAACATCAACAAATGGTACGGCGAGTACCACGCACTGACCGACATCACCGCCGAGGTGAAACCCGGTGAAGTGGTGGTGTTGTGCGGCCCGTCAGGGTCCGGCAAGTCGACGTTGATCCGCACGGTCAATCGCCTGGAAGACATTCAGAAAGGCCAGATCCTGTTCGACGGCCAGGACGTCCACGGCACCGATGCTCATATCAACCGACTGCGCAGCCGGGTGGGTTTTGTGTTCCAGAGTTTCAACCTGTTTCCGCACCTGTCAGTGCTGGAAAACATCACCCTGGCGCCGAGCAAAATCCGCAACCTGAAAGGTTCGGCTGCCAAACAACAGGCCATGCAATTGCTGGATCGGGTCGGGCTGGCCCACAAGGCCGGGGCCTATCCGGCGCAGTTGTCCGGCGGTCAACAGCAGCGGGTGGCAATCGCCCGGGCGCTGGCGATGGAGCCGCCAGTGATGTTGTTCGATGAACCCACCAGTGCGCTGGACCCGGAAATGGTCGGCGAAGTGCTGAGTGTGATGAAAGGCTTGGCCAAGGAGGGCATGACCATGATGTGCGTGACCCACGAGATGAACTTTGCCCGTGAAGTCGCCGACACCATCTGGTTTATGGACGCGGGTCAGATTCTGGAAAAGAGCACGCCCGAGAGCTTCTTCAATCAGCCCGCGCACCCGCGCGCGCAACGCTTTATCGCCGACCTGCGGGCTCATTGAGCCGCAGCGGTTTTGGTTGCTCTGCCATTCGACTTTCCCATCCCCGGAGTTTTTCCATGCGTATGAAGCATCTGTTAGTCACGCTGGCGTTAGGTCCTTTGGCTGTTGCGGTCGCCCAGGCCGATCAATTGAGCGACATCATGGCCAAGCAGTCATTGAGCTGCGGTGTCTACGCCGACGTGCCGCCGTTCTCGGCGCCTGATCCGAAAACCCGCGAACTGGTGGGCATGGACGTCGATTTGTGCAAGGCCCTGGCCAAGACCATGGGCGTTGAACTGGAGCTCAAGCCGCTGTCGGTGGAAGCACGGATTCCTGAGGTGAAAATGGGGCGCGTCGATGTGATCTTCGCCAACCTGGCCTACACCAAGACCCGCGCCGAACAGATCCAGTTCAGCGATCCGTACTACATCGCCAAGGAAACCCTGGTGGTGCGCGCGGTCAACGCCGATCAACCGAAAAGCTTCTTCAAGGACAAACGCATCAGCTCCACCAAAGGCTCGACGTCCGAGCAGTCGATCCGTATCGCCGGGGCCACGCCGGTAACATTCCAGGACACCGGCTCGGCCTACATGGCCTTGCAGCAAAACAAGGTCGTGGGCCTGGTGACCAACACCATGACCGCGTTGAAACTGGTCGGTCAGGCCAAGGAAAGTGGTGTCGAACTGGCACTGGCCAAGGAGCCGATGGCGCTGGAACCGATTGGCGCGGGCATGCGCCGGGATGAGCCAGCGTTTCTGGCCAAGGTCAACGAATCGCTGGCGTCGATGGAAAAAGCCGGGGAGATCGATGCGATCTGGGACCGCTGGATTGGCCCGAACACAGCCTACAAAATGGTGCGTGAGGACAAAGTGCAGAGCCTTAGCGACTTGAAGTTCGATCCCTTGCCTTGAGCGTGGTGAGTTGTTGCGCGGAAATCTTCTTGAACGATGAGTTGTCCACTTGAAAACTCAATCCCGATGAATGTCCGTTATGTGGTCTAGCTAGAAAATTTGACTAATCCCTGCGCATCGGGGAAGGCCGGAATCTGATAAGGGTTCCGGTTTTTTTATGCCCCTCCATTAGCCTTCGAGAATCTTCCTCTGATTAAGCTCAACGATTTGTGATCGGCATAGCTTTTATTCGAGCGCAGAGATAGCCAGGAAAATCCCGGATAGTTTGGAAAAAACTGCGTAGTACCGATACGTTGGAATGCCGATTAGAAGCCGTCAAAGATATTTTTTGAATGTTGCTGCGGAGATCGCCATTGTCACTCCAAGTAACACGGCGCAAGGCAAAAACACAGCCATAGGGTTAAGCGAAAAGGGGATAGATAAGTAAATGATCCAGGGCACGACTAACAGTGGCACCACTGCTCGCTTGACGCGGTGATAAACAAAGCTGCTTTCCCGTCCAGCGCCAAACTTGCGTAGGTCGCGGCGCATCAAGCCATCGACAAAACCGGTGAACGAAGCCAACAAAAATAGTGGTGTGGACAGGATCAGAACGGTTAGGCGCACCACAAAGGTAAAAGTCACAAACACCGCCGCCAGCATGAAATCCTCAATACTCACGTAGAGCTGATTGGTCCAGCTCCAGAAGCCGTTGTGCTGGCTCGGCACTCGCGACTGCTGGGCAAAATCTGCAAAGCCAGTCTTGACCAGCAGCCACTGATTGAGGACATCCAGCCACTGGACAATCGTTGGCCTAGGCTGTTGGATGAGAAGTGAAGATTTGAAGTGCTCGCCGAGCCAGCCTAACTCCTTGGTTAGCATGGCCTGACTATGTCGCCAGCCCTGATCACCCCAGAACAGCAGCAGGCCGACGAACTCGATGAGGATCGAGAATAACAACGAGGCAATCAGCAAACCGATGATGCGCAGGACCAGGCTGATCGCCGAGATTATCAGCCCTGGGCGCTGGATGGGTTGTGGCGGCGTGTTCTGGGCGGTAGTCGCCATAGTTCACTCCATTGCGTGCTGCAGAGCTGATGTGGGCACGACGCCTTCTGGATCGGTTTTTACTGAATCGAAACCTGTGGCGGGGCGGGCTACCCGACCTGATCCAGATCGAAGTTAGTTGTTGGCCCGCCACCGCTGGCAGTCCACCATTGCCCCGCCTGCGCGTTATAGGCCGCCCGCATTCGCTCGGTGAGCTCCTGCAGGTCTTTGGGCATGGCATCGTCATTGGAGGGTTTTGGCAAAGGCATACGAACTTTCCAGAGCTGCCCCCCCGCCTGGAAGGAGAACATTTGCCCCTTGGGCAAACTGACGATGTGAGCCGGTTCGATCAACGGCACGCTGGTGCTACTGATGCGGTCCTGCGAGGAGGACGTGAAGTCCGTGTTGGCCTCCGGATCGGAGGTGTCGGTGGCGCCCGAGACCAGGGTTTTGGTCAGCACGTTAACCTTGGGCAACTGCTGGGTGAGCAGTTCTGCGGTCGCAGTTTCGCGCACCCGCAGCATCTGCAGGGTGTTGAAGTTACCAATAACCTGGCCAGCTTTGGCGCGGTTGCCGATACGTGCTTCGATATCGCTGAGGGTCTGGGTGTAGGCGGTTACCTGGATACCGGCACCGCCCCCCTTATTGATCAGCGGGATGAATTCATCGCCCATCAACTCGTTGAACTCGTCGGCGTGCAGGTTGATCGGTAACTTGACGCTGCTCCTGCCCGATGCGGGCAGGCCATGGTCGATGCCATGTTTGTAGATGTGCCCCGCGACCGAGACCAAATCGGCGAACATGGAGTTGCCCACAGCGGCAGCCACCTCGGCGTCGGTCAGTGCATCCAGGCCGATGTAGACGATGCCGCGTTTTCGGATGATCTGCATCCAGTCGAAGATCGGCCGCGGGTCATTCAGGTCGGTGTAGTTGGGGGCCAGCAGTTGGGCGGTCTTGCCGGTGGTGAGTTTCTCCAGCAGCGGCAGTAGCGAGGCAACGATTTTGTCGAAGTAAGTACGGTCATATCGTACCGCCGAACGCAGTCCGTCCATTACCGGATCAAATACCCGCTTCACCGCTAGGTACTGCTCGATGGCCACCACACGCTTTTCGCGCCCGATCATATGCCGGGGAATGTTCTTCTCGGTGAGCTTGCCTTCAAGCTGGACGATCACTTCCCACGCCTTCGGGTCGGTCTTGGCGAAAAACTGCTGGGCGTATTCGATAAACAGTGCGTCGATGTTGACCACATGTCGCTGGATCTGCAGGTAGTCTGGGCGCCGGCCCAACTCGATCAAAGCCCGGGCAATGATATTGACGAAGCGCCAGGCGAACTCACGAAAGGCCGCAGAATTACCTTCACCACTGAGCTGTCCGGCGATGCGCGACGCCACTTCCGAAATACGTCCGAAACGTCCCACGGCGTTGTAGCGCGCGGAGATCTCCGGCCAGCCCAGATGGAAAACATAGACCTCCTTTTCTCGACCAGCGCGTTTGGCTTCAACGTACATCCGTTTGAGCAAGTCGGCATCGCCCTTCGGATCGAAGACGATGACCACCTCGTGTTCGACGCGGTGAATGTCCTGGGTGATGTACACCTCGGCAAGTCGCGTCTTGCCGACACGGGTCGTGCCGAGCACCAGGGTGTGTCCGACCCGTTCGCCCAGCGGCAGACTGACTTCCGTTTCGTCGGGCTCGACCCCATGCAACAGCGGCGAGCCACCGACCGGGGGCAAAGGGCGCAACGGATTGAAGGCACTGTCCCAGGCGGTGATACGGGCCAATGTAGAGAGCGGAAACGGTGCATGCTCCAAGCGCCGTTCGAGTCCACGGGCCAGGCGGTAACGGGTCGGTTGGTCGACATAGTGAGCGACCGCCGGATCCTGAGCCTCGACCAAGCGCTGGGTGTGCAGGCGGGTCCAGCGAAAGCCGCGCCCCATGAACAGACGTTTGCGGCTGACCGGAATCTGTCGGCTGGTCAGTTCGTAGCGGGGCAGCCGACGGATATTGCGCCGATAGCGCAGCACCTCCCAGGCTTGTCGCAGCCGGATCAGGCCGAACAAGGAATAGGCCAGCGCGGCAACCAGACCGATCTCGGGTGACAGGGCCACCGCCCAGGGTGAGTACACGCACAGCACCGCGGCCGCGATGCAGATCGCTACGGTGTACAGCTCCACCGCTGGCCGGAGCTTGGATTCCATCGCATGCTCGGCCATGACCTGGACTCACTGTTCCAGTGAGGTGGCGGTGATCAAGACGGGGTAGTGCTCAATCTGCAGACGGGTGGCGATGTCGTTGCCGTTGACCGGCAAAATGGTGATGCCCGGAACGGCTGCTCGAATCCGGGCCAGGGCTTCAGTATCGGTCACTTCGACGGCGAGGCCAGCCGCGCCCATTTCCTCCAGTTCAGCCGCACGTTGACGCAGCCAAGCCAGTGATTGGGGATCCTCACCGACCAGGAAAAATGGCCGCAAGCCCGGCATGCTCAGGGAGCGAGACGTGATCTGGCCGGGGCTTAAGTGAGAGCTGCGGACGGGCAGTATCCAGGTTTCATCGGCAAACGTGGACAGGTCAGCGGGCACGGCCCGGTCAGCCTGAACTCTGTTATTTATGGGCAGGCACGTGGCTTGGAAACAGGGTTGGGTGACGTCGCCGGCCGGATCCCCGGCTTCGGTCAGTTTCGGCTGGGCGAAAGGTGCCAAGAGCAGGATGAAATAGCAGGTAAGGGGTATTCGTTTCATGGCGGTGTGCCCTGTTCGAAGGAGACCAGCAACCGCTCGAGTTGCCGGGAAAAACCGGCGCGATAACGCGCGGCCGGCGTTCCTCCTGCCGGGCGGTGATAGCGTCCGGCAGCTGACACCCAATCACCGGTGGCGGCGTGATGCTCCTTCAACAGCGTGGCGGTCACGGCGAGGTTTCGGTAGGGGTCGAGGGCTTCGCAGGGGCTGGAAAAACGTTGTCCGTGATAACCCAGGTTGGTTTGGCCGAGTCCGGCATCGACCCGCTTGGCGTCATGTCGGGCGAGGGCCTGAAGCAAGGCGTGACAGGCGGCCTGGCGAGTGGCGAAGCGGTAGGGTGTTCCGGCGATGTTCAGGGTCCACGGCCAGGGCAGCAGTCGACCACGGACGCGGATACCACTCTCCTGCAGGGCAATCGCGAACAGCACTGTAGAAGGGATGTCGGCGTCATGCGCCGCCAATTGGTAGGCCGGAGGCGAAAGTTCGTCAGCCTGGACGGGGAGCACCGTCAGCAGGAGCGCAATACCGCTCAGTCTTGGCGCTGCCATTGTCCATTCACCTGCTGGAACGTGGCGGGCAATGGTGCCGGGGCCCCCAGACTGAACCAGCGGCCACGGTCAGGGTTCAGCGTGATCTTCCGGCGTTGAACCATGACCGGATCGATGTCCGCTTGCCGAGCCCAGCTACGGACGCGTTCATCCTCGCCTTGGCTGCCCACCAGGTAGATATCGAACGCCGTGTCACTGCTTTGCAGACGCTGTGCTTCGGCGGTGCACGCTGGGCAGTGGTCCTCCACAAACAGGGCTTGGCGCGGCACGACCGATGAGCTGACGGGGGACGGGGATGTCATGCCCTGGATCGGCAGCAGCCCGGGAAACAGCTTGGCCCAGGCCGCGGTGTAAGCGTTTTGGTAGGCCAACTCGCGCTCGGCGCGTTTGGCTTCCAGCGCTACTTGTAATTCGGCATAGCGCTGGCGTTCCTGGTCGGTCTGGGCCTCGACCCCGAGTGCGGTCAACGGATCGAGGTTCGGGCTCCAGAAACCGCGCGGGCCGGCTTGGATCTGTTCGAAGCGCCTCCACTCCTGCTCAGTCAGACCCCAGATCGCAGCCTGTTCAGAGTCAGAGCGCCCC
This sequence comes from Pseudomonas cyclaminis, assembly GCF_015163715.1. Lineage (GTDB taxonomy): Bacteria > Pseudomonadota > Gammaproteobacteria > Pseudomonadales > Pseudomonadaceae > Aquipseudomonas > Aquipseudomonas cyclaminis. The sequence continues at coordinate 39,190 of NZ_JADDUM010000066.1, read as the reverse complement.
AGGGGAATGGATTGCGTGTCCTGGATCCGTGACTGTGTCGTGACGGGGGTGCCAATCGCCGCGCCCGTGGTCAGTAGCGAAACGAGACAGACGACGGCGGGCAGTAGCGCTCTGTTCATGATAGCTTCTCAAGGGAGTTGCACGGTCAGGTCTGGCTGAGCGGCCACCGCGAAGATGGCTGAGTTCGGCTCCAGCACTTTCAGGCTCCAGGCTCCGAGCTGCTCGCCGCTATGTAACAGCCGAACATCCATGAGGGAGCGACTGTCATGAGGTGCGACCGCCAGAAAGCGCTCACCACCGCGGGATTCGATACTCAACACTGAGAACGGTGGCGAGATCGGGGCGGGTTTTGGGCGAGCCGTCTTTTTCGGCTTGGTCGCGGATGAAGTCGGCGGTGGGGGTGATGGCTTGGTCTTGAGGTCCAGGAGCTGCTGCTCGACGTGCTCAAGGCGTGCGCGCAGCGCTGTCATGTCTACCTCGGTGGCACGGGCTGCCAGACCATCGCGCAGTTCCTGTATCTCTTGCGCCCATTGATCCAACATCGGATCGAGGGTATTGGCCTGTTGCTCACCGGAATCGACCATCTGCTTCAGGTCTTTCAGCGCGTACTGCAGTTTTTCCTGTGCATCCTTGAGGGCGCTTGAATCACGTTGCAGGGTGTCCAGGGTTTGTCGGTATTGCGTGTTCGTGCTCTGTAGCTCAGCCATGCGTTGATACTGGTTATACAAACCACCGCTCAGCCCGGAGACCGCTAGGAAAAGTAAGCCGATAATGAGGGTTTGAAACGTCGAGGCTTTCATGGGCGTGCCTCCGACTGAATGGGCGAGACGGGTGTGATAAGCGCGACGCCGGCATCCGTTTTCTGCTGTTCGAAGCAGACCGAACGGCTGACTTCATCGGTCGTGAGTTGCCACGCGGGGCCAGCCAGCAGTTGTAGTGCGCTGTGTAAAGGGATTGGGCCAAGCCGGTAATGGGCTGCGGGCAGGGGCCGGGTAAAGAGCACCTTTACTGACGCGGTAACGGGGCAAAGCGTATAGCCCGAGCGCAGCAGCACGTAGTGCAACGCATCCTGCACCGAAGGACTCACGCTGGACGGGATGCTCACGTCAATGATTTGGGCGAGAAGATCGCGTTGTTCCGTAGTGGGTTCGGTGCTGACCAGCGTATAACGGCCATAGCGGAGTTCTGCCGGATGGCTTTCTTCGACTGTGCTTCTCGAGCGTTGGACCCGATTGGAGCCACTGTCGATCGCTGGATGGGGCGGCAATGTATTGGGGATTTGCGCGGTGCAGGCGTTCAACAAACCCAGCAGGCAGACAGGCGTGAAAAAACGCTCCATGGAGAATACCTCATGTCAGATTCAGTGCAGAACCTGACATGAGGTGAAGGAGCGATTCAGTGAGAAAGTTGATTCAAGGTGGGTCGTGTTAACGCTGAACACGTTGCTATTCATCGAAAATGGCGAGCCCATCCAAGATGGTAGCGTCGGGGTCGAAGATCAACAATCGCACATCCGCCAATGCCGCCAAATACAGTACGTTGACCAAGGCTTCCGGTGTGCCTGCGTCGAGTTGTTCTTGTCTCAAGTTCGAATAACGATTGCTCTCAATGTTCAGCAAGTTCTCGTCCGTCCATGGCGTGCCGATCAGTTTGCAACCGATCCCGTTGTAATCCGGCAACGCGAACAGCTCGAACAAGAGGCCGGTTTGCCTCAGCGCGGAGTCACTGACCCACTCCTCCAGACACAGCATCGTTTCTTCAGGAAGGTGTGCGGTACTGATTTCCCAGGCTCGACTGTAGTGTCCCGTTTCGAAGCTCAAACTATGGACCATGGCTTGGGCTTCTTCTAGGGAGTGCAGGTCGCCGACGTGATGCCGCTCGTTGAGCACTTCGCCCATCACGGCGTAAATCACTTGGCGCACCAGGCCGGTGGAGTGGCAGCGTTCATCCAAATCATCCGGAATGAATTGGCCTTCGCTGATCAAGGCGAAATCGTCATTGAACAGGCAGGGGAACAGCTGCAGCTCATCGTCGGGCAGATGGGCCTGTGAGTCGTGTACGGGGCGAAAGCAGGGAGGGCAGTCGTCTTCGTAGGTGATCAGTAGCAGTCGTTCGATATGCAGGTTGTCGTAGCCGCGAACAAATGGGTTGAATGCCGCCAGCAGTGCTGGGGCGCGGGTGGTGGGGTTCATGAGGGTTCTCCAGAATGAAAATGAACAAGGCGCCCGAAGACGCCTGTGAGGGTTAAAGCCAGCCATGTTCGGCCAGGGAAAGCGGACGACCTTCACCGACGATGAAGTGGTCCAGTACGCGCACTTCGATCAAGGCCAAGGCCTCCTTTAACCGTGCGGTCAAGAGGCGATCTGCCTGGCTGGGTTCCGTACACCCTGAGGGGTGGTTGTGAACCAAAATGACAGCGCCCGCGTTATAAGCCATGGATCTCTTAATGACCTGTCGGGGGTAAACGCTGGCGCCATCAATGCTGCCGTGAAAGAGGACTTCGAACGCCAGCACCCGGTGCTTGGTATCGAGAAAAATCACACCGAAAACTTCATGCTCTTGTTGTGCAAGGATTGAAGTCGGCACTGATGGGCATCAACCGCACCAGCGCAAGATGAATACCGGCGATGCGTTTCTCGATTTCATCCGTCGTGTAGTAGAGCGATAACGTGCTGTGGTCCTCATAAGCCGCAGCGAACAGGCAGTCGTCGCAAAGCCAGAAGGACTCCATGTCGGTTCTCCTGTGCGGATTGAAGAAAAGGCGCTCGATGGAGCGCCTTGATGTGGAACATCGTGGACTGTTCAGGCGGACTGAACGGTACGGGTGGCATCACGGCGGGCCGTGCGGGGAGTGGGTGGAGAGTCAGGTTCAATCCGAGTCTCTTTTGGGTTGTCGATCTCCTCAACTTCGGCATCAGCCGATGGTGGGGATGACTCACTGGTGGGCGCTTGCTCAGCAGGTGCTGTTGCTTCCTGCCTGGCGGGCGCTTTGTACTCGAACGTGCCGTCGACCTTGATCCAGTCGATGAATAGCAAACGACCTTTCAGGCTGGCGCCTGGTTGACCTTGTCTAGCGCCTTTCTCGTAGAGAAACGGATCGATCCACAGGTCGCCAATACGGAACGACAGCAAGACCTTTTTCTCGGCCTCGACGGCGTCCATGTAGAAACGAATCAAGCGTTCAGCTTCACCCCCCGCGACTTTGCAGTCGAAGCGGGTGTACTCCACCGCATCGGTGGCGCCGTGCAGGGCTGCGATATCGCAGGCCATGAAGGGTTGGCCGCGGCGAACTTGGACTTCACGAACACGGTTGAGGTAGCCGATACCGACGGTGTGCAGGTTGAAGTAAGTGGTGGCTTCTTGGGATTGGTTGGCGTAGGCCATGGTGGTTCTCCTGTTTCAAGGAAAAACGGCGACGCACAGCCCCTGACGGGGAAGTGAGCCTCCGTCAGGGTGGGTAAAGTGAAGGCAAGCGATGAGCGACTCGCCACCGGCAAGCCAATGACGATCAGAACAATGCGTCTGGGGAAATAGCGGTGCAGTAGAGGAACGTCTGCGGTGGTGATCCGCAGGCATGGGGTAGTGGGCATTCATCACCGCTGAAGCGGCAACCGCGCGAGCTTCCGAACGCTGATCGCACTTGGGTGAACCACCACGAACGTGGCGTAGCCTTGAAGGTTCAAGCTACCTGGGCTGGGCTGTCGACGACAGCGAACCACGCCCTTTGTATAAGCCTGTCAAAGGGGAGCGTCAAGACGCTGCCACCCGTTTTTTTAAGGCCGGAATACGGTGGCAGTCACTGGATTGAAGAAAGTGAAGAGTGGGCCTGGCGGGGTGCCAGGCGTGGAAGAGAAAAGCCACCTCTGGCGGTCCTCCGCAGTCGACAAGCGCCTCGCAACACTTGGTTGAACTGCGCCATGATTCGCCAACCGACCCTTGTCGTGGCCTGGGTCGGAACCTGCTGGCACGCATCCGCGCACAAAGGGTGCCCAGTGTTTCCCCGGTGGGCTCCGGGGCTGAATACGATCGCCGGAGCGGATGACCGCTATTGCCTGGCAGAGGCAACAGTGGTCATCCGCCACCACGATCTGGTCGAGCACAAAACGGGAACGAAATCCCGCAGAAGAGAAGGCTCCGAACTCTAAGAGTCCGACCGAACTGCCCGGAGCGAATCGGTCTTGGGTCGCCGTTGGCGATGATCTTGAGGCACTACAGCAGAGCGGGTGGGGCGGCGTCAAGGCAGAGAGCGCCCCCCTCCGCGGCCTTATATCAAATGCGAGCGAATGAGCTTACTTGTTGGCGAGATGAGCGGCCAATTGTTCGACGGTAGCCAGGATAAAGGCGCGGTCGCTTTCTTTCAGTCCACTCAGCAGACCCGCGATCATCTGACCCTGGTCATGGGGGCGATTGCTCGACGCCGTCAGCAGTTCATCCATCCGACAGTCGAAAATGTCCGCCAGTTGCATCAGCTTGACCACGGAAAGCTCCACCACACCGCGTTCCAGGCGCGAGATGGCTTCGCTACCGATCCCCAGGCGTTCAGCCACCTCTTCCTGGGTCAGATTACGCTCGGTCCGGTGCTTCGAGATCATGCGCCCGATTTGGGCTTGGGTTGGATGTTTATGTGCCAAGTGATGAGTTCTCCAGTTCAACCCGAATGGTTGAGCAAAGACCCATTGACATGAACATCCTTAACGGTCGAGTATCGCCTTGTTAGGTTGATACATTGACTGAAATCGCTAAGTATCGCGACGTGGGTTTTATTCCTCCTGGAATCAGAGTCCAGGGTGGCCAGTGTGAATGTACGGTCTGATAGGGCCAAGCTGAGGAAAGGTTGAGCATGGAAGAGGAGAGCAAGAACGTCATGGATCTGGTCTGGGATCGAACACTGGAACTGTTTATCAGGATTCATGATTGCCCTGATAACCCCGAGCACTTCGACAGCCTTGTCCATTGGCTCAACGAAAATCCTGCTCACCTGAAAGCGTTCAACGAACTGGGGCAGATATGGATTTCGACAGGCATCGCCCTGGCTCGTGAAATCGGACAACCGCTAAGCGACTTGGAGAGGGATCAGCCGCCGCTGATGATGCACTGACCCGTACATCGCCCCCATACTCATGTTGATCTCCAATGGCGTGTCAGGGGCGACGCGTACCTTTGCTGATCGGCACAGTGCCCTTGCAGTCCGGGTAGTGAGAGCACGACCAGAATGGCCCTGATTTTCCCTTTCGCCTGAGCATTGAGGCGTTGCAAATGGGGCAGGTCGGACCGGTTTCGACCGGTAACGCCAAGGTGAGCGTTCCGCAGTGTTCGACTAATTGCGCAATCCAACTCGCCTGCTTGGCGACGAATTCATCCAGAGTCAGACGTCCTGCTTCGATTTCGTCCAGGGCCTGCTCCCAGATCGCGGTCATACCCGGATCTGCGATTGCAGCGGGTACCGCCTCGATCAGGGTATGGGCCGCCGCGGAGGCCATCAAGGCGCGTTTTTTCTTCAGCAAATAACCGCGATCAATCAATCCCTTGATGATGCCGGCTCGCGTGGCTTCGGTACCGATACCGGTGGTGTCCCGAAGTTTCTGTTTCAGGCGGGGGTCGTTGACCAGTTTGGCCACGTTTTTCATCGCCTTGATCAGATCGCCCTCGGTGAGCGGTTTGGGAGCGGCGGTGCGCATGGACTTGAGTTCGACGTCGTCCACTGCGCATCGCGTGCCCTGTTGTAAGACGGGTAAGACTTGGGATTTTTGACTGGGCTCATCGTCCTCGGTGTTTTCGTAGAGCAAGCCTTTCCAACCTTGGACCAGGATCTGTTTGCCAACAGCGGTCAATCGCTCTTCACCACACTGCAGTTCAACCTGGGTCCGATCAAACTCATGATGCGGCAGAAATTGCGCGAGGTAATGGCTGCGAATCAGTTCGTAGACTTGGCGCTCTTGCTCAGACATTCGCACAAGGTTCGCTGGCTCGGTGGTGGGGATGATGGCGTGGTGCGCGGTGACCTTGGCATCGTTCCATGCACGGGAACGTAATGACCGATCGAGTTTTTCAAATTCGGGCTGTAGCGCGGGATCCGTTTTGAGCAGGGCATCGAGTACCGCGGGTACCTCATCGAACATACTCGCTGGCAAATAGCGGCAATCGCTGCGCGGGTAGGTGGTGGCTTTGTAAGTTTCATACAGGGCTTGGGCGATGTTCAGGACTTCCTGAGCGCCAAGCCCCAGCTTGCGCGAGCAGACTTCCTGCAATGTGCTCAGGTCGAAGGGCAGGGGCGGCGCTTCTCGGAAATGCTCCGTCTGCAGCGAGAGTACTGTGGCGGTCTTACTGCCCGTGATTGTTTGGACCACCTGACGGGCAAGCGCCTGTTGCAGGCAACGACCGGCTTCATCTTGTCCTGAGCGTGATGGTTGCCACGACGCGATGAATGGTTGTCCCATTGAGGACAGGTGCACCTCCACGTCCCAGTAGGGCACCGAGACGAAGCTGGCAATCGCACGATCCCGATCGACCACCAGACGTAAAGTGGGTGTCTGGACGCGTCCAACCGACAGTACGCCATCGTAGCCCGCCCGCCGACCGAGGAGGGTAAACAAGCGACTCAGGTTCATGCCGATCAGCCAGTCGGCGCGGCTGCGGGCGAGGGCTGAGTGGTAGAGCGGGAAGGTCTCCTGGCCGGGCTTCAGCGAGGACAGTGCTTTGCGAATCGACGCCTCGTTGAGTGCGGACAACCAGAGGCGCTGAACAGGGCCTCGATACTGGCAAAGCTCCAGTAACTCGCGGGCAATCATTTCACCTTCGCGGTCGGCGTCGGTGGCAATGACGACGGTGGTGGCTTCATTGAGCAGGCGCTTGATGACGTTGAATTGTGCCGCGGTCTTGGGTTTGACCTCGACCTGCCACTGCGCGGGAATGATCGGTAGATGATCCAACGACCAACTCTTGAATAGTTCACCATAAGCTTCAGGCGGTGCTGTCTCCAGCAGATGGCCGATACACCAGGTGACGATTGAGTCGGTGCCGATCAGGCAACCATCACCACGCCGAGTGACCCCAAGTACCTTGGCGATGTCCCGACCCTGGGACGGTTTCTCGCAGAGGAAGAGGCGCATAGACCTGCTCCGGATTGAGTTCGGAGCAGCGTGGTTGGAAACAGCAGTGGCGAGATATGAGAAACCTGAATGGCAGGTTCCTCATATTAGTCGGTGAGGGCAGCCTTGAATGGGCCGAGGCCACTACCTTTTTGTAGCGTGGGCAATAGGGTGGGACTTCACGAGCAGCGAGTAATAATTGGCCAGCAACTTCGCGCAAAGGGGCAATTTTTATGCGTGAAGTCTGTCAGGCCATAGGTGGTTGCCCTCTGCGTTTCTTGGGTTTCGACGCAGGTGAACCGGCCTGCTCTGTATTTTGAGATGCCGTCGGTTCACTGGAGCGCTCCCGCATGAGCACGCTGTGCACCCGGTGAGGCAGGATGCCGACTCGACGGGCCTCGATCTTGAAGGTCACTCGCGCATTGTCTTCGCCGTCCTCCCACTCATCGCGTACGGTGCGGCCTTCGACCAGCACGCGCATGCCTTTCTGGTACAGCGTGCTCCAGTGTTCAGCCTCGCGGTGCCAGAGCTCAACCGGCGCCCAATAGCCGCCTCGATCTTCATAGCTGCCTTCGCGTGGCACGGGGTTGTCGAAGTACACATTCAGCCGTAGCAAACGCCGTGGCTCGTCATTGCCTGAGGCGAACTCCTGGAACTCTGGCGCACTGCCGATATTGCCTTCGCCGACGAAAAAAGTGCTCATCCTGATACCTCCACTGCGGGTGTGAACTGGCGCAGTAGCCGTTCGGCACTGGCCATTTTGATCGCACAGGTCGAGGCCTGGCGGTAGAGCGAATGCACCACGCTCATCTGCAGGTTCAGTGCAATACGCTCGCATTCGAAACGGTGCAATCCCTCGCGTACGGTCTGCGGCAGGGTTTTTCTGCTCATCTGGCGTTCCCAGACTGCAATCCCCATACGGGCGAAGTCACGGCTGCGCCAACGCAAAAAGGCGCTGCCCGCGCTGGTGTTCTGCAGCACCAATCGAATATCCAGCAGTGAGTACGGGGGCTGTCCGGCCTGCTGCACCACAGCCTCCATCAGATGACATAACTGCGCCTCGATTTCCCTCGCCACCTGCGCCAGGTGCTCCAACTCCCCCTTACCCTTAAAGGGCTTTAAAAGGCCTTTTAGGGAGGCAGCGTGTTCGAGCTGTCGATAGGCATCCGGTGTCAACGCTTCGAAGGACATTGGTTGAGCCGGGATCATGGGATTCATGCTTCGTCCTCCGGCTCATCCACTGTCGCAGATGGCTCTCCCGTTTCCTCTGCCAACGCGTCAGGGTCATCCACTGTCACAGCGCCCCGACGAATGATCGGCGGCGCGAACTGGGAGCGGCGATGCCCCTCAAGGATGTCCATGGGGGGCAACCCCAATTTATCGATGGCCGCAATGGCACGGGCATTGTTCGCCGCCATGTCATCGCGTGTGACGCTGGCATGCCGATAGCGTTGCGCCTGGCCGAACAGACTGCGCAGCAGATGGGCACCGTCATCGATCCAGGCCTCCATATCCCTGCGGCCGATCAAAGCGGTGTGATGGGCCAATAGGGTCCGGCGCACCAGGGTGTCGTAGTCGGTCAGCAGGTAGACCGCCAGAAAACCCAGCTGACTGCCGATGTACAACGGCAAGGTGACGGGGTGGATGTTGAGGTTGTCGCCCATGTCGATTTGTGTCGGCAGGTCCTGCCTGATCCGATCCAGTTGCTGAGTCAGTTCCAGCATTCCAGCTTTGGCCTGCATCAGTTTTTCTTCGAGTTGCACGATGGCCCAGTCGGCATAGGGATCGTCCTGGGCGGCGGTTTGTTTGATCAGGTTGGTGACACTGATGTAGCCGGCCATGCCCATGATCGAGTGGACGCCTTCGCGTGCGGTCCGGCCTTGCCAGATACGGGCAGCGTGGTGGGTGTGCAGGGTCAGGGTGATGCTGCTGCGCAATGAGCCCAGGTTGAGTTGGTAGTGATCGGCCACGGTGTTGTCCTCGCATCGGCTTGGACGGGAACGTTGTGACAGATGATCGTCAAGAGCAGCCAAAAAGCTGAATGCGGTCTGTTCGGTTTGGTGTGAGGGTTAATTTCGGAGACGTTCGTGAGTGACGCCAGTGGCATCATTTCCAGGGATGGCGTTGGCCGTACCGGTCGGACTGCGCAGGTTCGGCCCTTTGCGGTCTCACTGTAGAACTCAGTAGATTTGATGCCACTGGCATCAAATCTACTGACGTCCAGGGCGTTTGCCGCGCAGTTGGCGCAGCTCATTCAGGCACGCTTGGGCGAGGGCGGAGGCGGGTTCGCCCTGTTGTCGGGACGGGCGTGCGGGTGCTGTTGGGGGCGGGTCTGCAATGGGGGAGTGTTCTGTCTGACCTGCCCAAGGACGAAAATCACCGTTCAGTGCGCGCTGGATCAGGCCCATCAGATAGGCCGCGGGTTTTCGGATACCTCCTGCCGTACAGCGTGCACCCGCTTCGTTGAGCACCGCCTGACGATCCGCAGGTTTGAGCTTGTTCAGCGCCACGGCGACGGCCTGACGCTCGCTTGGGCTCAGGTGCAGCGGATCGGGCCAGTGCAGGTTATCCACCGCTGGGGTCGCGCGCGGTACAGTACAAGTACTTTCTTTTAATACAGTACAGGCGGCGTTCGATTCCGAACGGTGCCGGAAATAGGGGCGTTCAAGCCCGGTTCGGAATCCGAACGAAGTTCCACACGATTCCGAACGCGGTGATTTTTGCCCAGTTCGGAATCGTGCACGGAGGCATCGGTGGCCAGATCCAATCCCTGCTGCGTCCAGTGTTCGCCCCAGCTGTCGAACCGTGTCGGTAACTGACCCTGATCGATATGGGTGTCTTGGCGAATTTCTTCCAAAACGTGCTGGGCGACAATCCGCACAGCTTTGGTCGCATGACCGAGGGTATGTCCGACCAGTTCCAGGTAAGTCTGATCCAGCTCCATGGCTTCGGCGGGAGTTAACGGCTCATCGTGTAGGACGTACAGAGAGCCTTGAAGACGTCCGCTGAGTGAATCGCGTCCGCGACTCACCAAACTGAGCCAGCGCGTCAGTCTGAGCATGGTCAAGACGCGAGCGATGGTTTCACGGGAGGCTGACGCACCGTAAGGCACACTCGACAGGTAAGGCTGCAGATCCTCATAGCGCGGCGTGACCACACCCTGGCCTTGCAGCATGAGCCGAAACACTTGCCAGGCATTCCGTTCCAACGGCGTCAGCCGACTATCCAACAGCAGGCGACGCGGTACGACTTCGAGTGATTGGCCACTGAACAGAAAGCCAGCCTGTAGGGCCTGGTTGGAGGGTGGTTCGGTGGTAGGGCGTGCGGGCCAACGTTCACTCAACTGCTGGGTGCATTGCTGCAGGACACGCTGCCAGCGGCTGGAAGGGGCAGTGTTCATGTTCCGTTGCTGTACTGGTCAATCTGCTGCCAGACGATGGTCAAGCTGATCTGTTGCTCCTCCGCCAGCATCATCATGGCATCGAGCTGATCCTCGGTACCGTCCTGCGTACGTAGCTGGCACCATCGCTGCCAGAGCGCATGTTCCTGCGCTTCGCTCAAATGCTGAGGGCGACCCTTTCGGGTTTCTATCTTGAGCAGACGTCGGCGCAGAGCGGTTTCCGAATGCGCCAAGCCGAAGCATTGGTACATGATGGTGCTGCTGGCACCGAGCTTGAGCGCCCGGTTGATCAAGCGTTCGATCTGCTCGTCGCGTTCGGCTTGCTCGATCAACCGATGCAGCACCGGCGAGTCAATCTTGACCTCAACCCAGGGGACGGTGGCATGGGCCAGGCGTGACAGCGTGGTGGGTGGTAAGGATTGCAATAGGTAGATATCGTCCTCACTCAGTCCGAGTGCCTTACAGCGTTGTAGATTACCCAGGCGCAGCTCATGCAGCACCTGGGTCAGCATGGCTTGGTTGAGCACATTGAAGGACAGGCTCATGGCAGCTCCTTCGGTGAGTTGTCTTCAGGGGTAAGCGTTAAGTCGATCAGGCGACGGGCCAGGCGAATGAGGCGATACAGTTTGAGTAACAGACCGTCGGCAGTCGCTCCAGTCCTACGTCCACGGCGGGACGATCTGTCAGTGGGAGTTGGTAGACACCTAGCAATAGCTGGCCGAACAAGGCGGAGGGCAGTTGCTTGCGATCCTCCCAGTTCACCTCGTCTTGAGCGCGCAGCAGGGCCAGGAGCAGAAGGTGAACGCCGGTCGAGCGAGGTGTCGCAAGATCTACCCGCTCCATATCTAGGGCAAAACCCAATCCATGCGACTGATCGATGATGCTCTCGGGATGTCCGGCATCGGCCTCCATTTCCCGCGCCAGTCCGGCGATGGTTGAACGCAGTTGTTCGGGGCTATCCAGTGTGGGTGCGATGGTCCAGATGTCGTCGATCGCGCAGGCCTCGACTGTCGGTGCGGCTTCAGTGGCAGTGTCGCGCTCGATTTGTTCGCGAATCTGTTGAACGCGTGACGGAGGGCTGACCGCTAATACGGCATTGGTCTCAGGCGGTGTGAGCGGTTCCTCTCGCGCTGTTTCGATCTGGGTCCTGGTCTCAGTTGATTGGAGACGGGACTCGGAGGAGGGAGGTCCAGGCGCGGCTCCATCAACGCTCGGCAGAGGGCTGTTCTCCGAGGGCGTGGTGACGACGTCGCCAGGCGTCGAGATGACCCGTTGGGTATCGCTCAGCTCCAGGGCCAGCATACGGTAGGACTGTCCGAGTAAGCGGCTCATGCGCTCGAGCAGTTCATCCTGGATCTGCTCAAGATCGAAGGATTCAGGGTCGGTATCGAAGGAGCCCAGGGTGTCGAGCCAAAACTCGGTGAACGCAATGGTGGCGGTTGGATAACGATTCCAGGTTCGTTCAGCTTGACTACGCAGACTGATCAGGCGTTCGATCTGGGGCTTACCCAATCCGGCATACAGGGTTTGTGGAATGGCGGGCAGTAAGTGTTCAAGGGTGTCGAGCATCCGGCTGATGTGCGACTGCGAAATCGGGTAGCCTCCAGCGGCAAGACGTCGTGCCAACTCACGTTGCGAGAGCACAGCGCCATCTGGTTCGAGCATGGTTTTGAGTTTGGCTACCGCCAGCGCACGTTCGATGAAGGTGAGTTGGCCGTGCAGATCGCTTTCGGCCAGATGGCCGAGTAGGGCGGTGAGTTCATTGCTCCAAGGTCGGAACAGGCAATGAATTCGGAAGAAGCGCTCGTCGCGGGTTTCCTGCCACAGCTCGCCGAGAATCGCCAAGCGCGTATTACCGCCGTTGCGGATGATGAAATAGGTTTCTCCCGGGCGGCGGGTTATCGGCGGTGGTTGATCCAGCCCGCGTTCACGGATCGAGGCCTTGATATCGTCATACAGCGGATTACGGATGAAGCGCGGGTTGTGTTCGTAAGGCCGCAACTGTTCCAGAGTGACCAGCATCGGCGTATCAGTGAGTGGGTCGGATAGCCGCTCCAGCTCTGGACCCCGAGGGAAGTGGTCCTGGTGCAGCTTGTCGGTGATTTCCTCCTGACTGAGCTTCTTCATCGGAACAACCTCAATTAACGCCGGTTGTGCAAATGGTCACCGACCTCGAACTTGATGATCTCGGCAGTGCCCGAACCTTCGAAGTGTCGGGAAAGTTCTGCTAGGAACCACCGCATGGCCGAGCGCCCGCCCTGCAGGCGAAAGACCACGGTGCAGTACTCCTCGCAAGGTGGATAATGTGGTCGAATGGGTGGCTGAACGATGATGGGAAGCTGATCCAACATCAAAAGACTCCCTGCCAAACGCTGTTGGCCTCAAGGTCGATCAAACAACATGACTTGACGAGAAATGCTGGCTTGGCGAATCGTCTCATTGAACCTCCGCGTATCTGCTCACCCTAGAGATCGCTTCGCGCCATTCCGGAAACAACTCGATGGCCAACGCCTGCATGGTTTCCAAAGGTGAGGGCGAGCGTTGTTGACGTGACCGGCGCGTTTCGATTCGGTGGACCGGTAGGCCAAGGGAGGCGGCATTGAGATAAGCCACTCGGTCTGGAACTACGGTTTCTAGAACCGAGACATTGGTAGCCTCGACGAAAGTTTCGCGCAGGCCTCGGATGATCATCCGCGTGTCCATCCGAATCGCGTTCACCTGGTTCAGTAGCAATCGCAAGGGGGGTGGTGGAATGCCCAGGTGGCGGAACGGTTCGAGTTCACTGAGCAGCTTCAAGGTGCCGCGGCGTAGTTCGCGGGCGGCGAGCATTTCCGGTGTGATGGGCGAGAGAACGAGATCGCAGGCGAGGATGGCCATCTCCAGCAGCACGCTACGTGCGCCTTGGGTGTCGATTAAAAGCAGGTCATAACGGGGGCGGAAATTGTCGAGTACATTGCGCAGCCGTAATCGCCCGTCAGGGGCATGCAACAGCAAGGTGCTGAGTCGGCCTTGATCGTCGTTGGAGAGGATCAGGTCGAGCCCTGCTATCACTGTCTTGGAAACAATCTGTGCAGGAGTTATAAGATTGAGTGCAATGAGCTCGTACGCCCCAGCAATAGCTTTCTGGTTCAAGGTGTAATAGCTGGATAGGGTGGGTTGGCTATCCAGATCGAGCAGCAGGACGCGTAGGCCAGTGTCCGCCAGCAGCCCGCCGAGATTGGCAGCTACTGTGGTTTTGCCTACTCCACCTTTGGTGGACACCACCGATACCACACGCATGACGTCAGCCCTGCTGCGCCAAGCGCTCGGTGACCCACCGCTCGATCTCCAACGAGTCCCAACCCACTGCACGCAGTCCAATGCGCTTAGCCTGAGGGAATTGACCTTCCTTCATCAGGTTGTAGATGTGCGCACGCTTGAAGCCGGTTTTTCGCTCCACCTCGTCACGCCGCATGATGTGACGTTCGACCTGCGGTTGAGGTGCTTCAACGATAGGTGAGGATTGGCTGGGCATGATGGTCACTCCTGGCGTCGATTGGCGCATGGTGGGAAGTGACCTGGATTGAACAGCAGAAATGGGGGGGGAGTCATTGCACTGCAATGGAGAGGATTGCAGTGCAATGCTTCGGCTTATTTACTTTTCTTGAGGCTGCGATTTGCCGCAGCAAACTTTTTGTCCAGCGTTCGCTTGCTGAGGCCGGGCATGTCTTGATGGCGTGCGATAACCGCGTCGACGATTGCAGATTGGCTCTTGAACACTGAGAGGGGGTTGCCGGCAGGTGATTGATCCAGGAAAAGGTTGAGTAAAACACCGATGATATTTTGATACGTGAGCTCGCTACGCTCACTGAGTTGTCCGTGTGTTTTGACCATTGCTTTGAGGTCGTCTCGTTCAAGCCCAATGGCGTGGATATCTGCCAAAACATCTTGATGGTGTTGCTGGAGCTTGCTCAATTCGCGCAGGAGGGCATCCCGATCTGCTTGTAACGCAAGGAAGGCTCCTAAACTGATTTTTTCATGTGCATCACTGCCGGACTCAAACAGGAAGGCAGGTTTCTGATCGGGATAGTAAACCTGCATCCAGTGGCGCAGGTCCGAATGGCGAATCGTTAACTGATAGGGTTCTACGTAACTACCGACTGGAACCGATATACCGAGGCAGCCATATGGCAGTTCTCCATTACGCACCGCGTCGTAAATTTTTTCGACAGCTGCATGAAGTTTTGGCCATTGCGGAAAAAGGGTGGCAAGCTTTTCCGGGCGTGACCAATCTGCTTGTACTATCTGTGTTTCGTAATGGATGAGGTTGCACCAACGCAACGCCGCGTCGATGGGCCGATAGAAGATTTTACTATGCGGATTGAAAGCATAAACGGACATGTGCGGATGGACCTCCATTCCCGATGGATAGGCCTCCCGCGGAATATCTTCGCATCAGCCACCTACTGACCGGTGATGGCAGTGGCTGATTTACTCGGACGTTTCACTTGGTGAGGTCATTCCATTTACCCATCACTCAACTTGGCCTTTACTGATGTTTATTCAAAGTCTCATTCCTAGGTAGAGCGATCGGACCTCACCAGAATTTTGATTTATCCACTCAGATACCAAAGAGTGAAATTCCTTGTAGGTGAAGCAATATTGGCGAACATACGTTGGGAGTAGCTGCATACACCCCCAGCCCGAATTACAGCACCCGTGCCATTGCATCGAGAAACCGCTCGGCGCTCCGCAAGTCGAAACACAGCGGAGGACGGATCTTCAAGACACTTGACGCGGGGCCCGCGGCCCCGATCAAGAAGCCTTCGTTGCGTAACTCATTTACCAATACGCGAGCTCGTGCACCATCCGCTCGACCCTGTTCATCGATGACATCCACACCAATGAACAGGCCGCTGCCGCGTATCGCGCCGAGCTGCGCTTTGTATTGAACCAGGTTCTCCAGGCCATCCTTTAATGCGATCCCGACCCGCTGGGCGTTTGCCATCAGGCCTTCTTCTTCGATGACTTCCAGCACCGCCAGGCCGACGGCCGCAGACACAGGGTTGCCGCCAAAAGTATTAAAGTAGGCCGCGTTTCGCCCGAACCGTTCGAGCATCTCAGGTCGCACAGTGAGTCCGGCCATAGGATGACCGTTACCCATCGGCTTGCCCAGGGTTGCGATGTCCGGCACCAGGCCGTGGCGTTCGAACCCCCACATGTGGCTGCCGGTGCGCCCGAAACCGGGCTGCACCTCATCGGCGATGAACACACCGCCGGCCTCACGAACTGCGGCAACGGCTTCGGCGAGAAAACCGGGTGGGTCCGCAAACACACCATCGCTGGTAAACAGTGTGTCCACCAACAAGGCTGCTGGCTTGATGCCGTGGTGGCGCATATCGGACAACGCTTCACGCACCTGTGCGGCGAAACGCTTCCCCACCTGCTCTGGCGTGCCAGACAGGTACTCGGGCGGCGGCACCAGACGAGCATCGCGGGCAACCGGCACATAGTCCCCCATCGAGGGTGACAACGCCGCGATGGCACTGGTGATGCCATGGTAGGCGTATTGGGTGACTATCACCCCAGTGCCACCGGTGTAGTCACAGGCGATCCGCAAGGCCAGGTCATTGGCTTCACTGCCCGTGCAGGTAAACATCACATGGCCCAGTTCGGCCGGCATTGTCGCCAACAGCTTTTCTGCATAGTCCAGCACGGACTCATGCAGATAACGGGTGTGAACATTCAGCTGTCCAGCCTGCTTGGTCAGCGCCGCCACCACTTTGGGATGGCAGTGCCCGACCGATTGGACATTGTTGTACAGGTCCAGATAAGCCTTTCCATTGTGATCGAATACCTGCGCGCCACGGCCACGCACCAAGTGCAGCGGCTGGTCGTAAAACAACTGATAGGCCGGCCCCAGCAGACGCTGACGACGCTCCACCAACCGGCGCTCGTCGGCCTGTAACATGGCGGCTTGGTGATGATCGAAGGCATTGACTTTTAACATCGAAAACTCCTCAAACGTGACGTTGCTCGTCCATGACAATACGGCCGATGACCTGATACCTGTGGGTATCGAAGTATTTGAAATACAGGGCAATGCCAGCGCCGAGCAGGAAGCTGGCTAGCACGCTGTAGGGAATGAGTTGGTAGAGCAGCGAGTTGACGGCATTACCAGCGGCAAAGCCCATGTTGATCCAAAGCAGGTAGACCACGTACAGCATCGCCAGGCCGCCAATCAGTGGCGCCAGGAAGGTCTTGAACCAGTGCGCCTTTTGACGGTTCTCAGGATTGAAATGGAACCAGGCGATCACCGCGAAAGCACAGAGCGCCTGGACGAGCATGATGCCCATGGTGCCGAGGATGGCCAGCAAGGTGTACATGTCCGCGTAAGGATCCTTGCCCTGCTGCCAGAATGCCAACACGATCACCGTAGCGACCACAGTCTGCACAGTAGATGCCACGTGCGGAGAACCGTGTTTTGGGTGGGTGCGGCCAATACTACGGCCCAGGCGTTCAAACAGATTTTCGCGCCCAAGCGCATACAGGTAGCGCGACGCACAGTTGTGAAAGGCCATGCCGCAGGCATAGGAGCCAGTGATCACCAATACCTTGAACAAGGTGACCGCCCACTCACCCAAGTAAGTACGAGCCGGACCGTAGAACAATTCGGCAGCGGTTGCCGGATTCTGGGCCAATTGAATTGCGTTGGCCGGGCCTGTTCCGGCGACGGCCATCCAGGACACAAAGACATAGAACACCCCCACACCGATCACTGCCAGCATTGTGGCCAGGGGAATGATGCGCTTGGGATCGCGGGACTCTTCGCCATACATGGCGGTGGACTCGAAACCGACCCATGACCAAAAAGCGAAAAACAACCCCAGGCCCGCGCTAGCGCCGACAACGCCTTCGGCCGGTTTGAATGCGTTGAGGGGGTTGATCGACTCCACGTGCAAACCCTGCACATCACCGCCATGCAGCAGCACCGCGAATGCAGTCACCCCTAACATAAGAATTTCCAGGATCAGGCAACCGCCTAGCAGCTTGGCTGCCAGACTGAGGTCGAAATAACAAAGGATGCCATTCGCCGCGAGCATCAACAGCGCGAACACCAGCCAATGGACCTGAACGCCAAGTACGCTTTGCATGAAGTCCTGGCAGAAAAAAGCAAAAATCCCCACCAGCGCGGCTTCAAACACAATGTAGGTCAGGGTGACTGCAATGCCCGATGACATGCCGACGATCCGACCCAGGCCATGGGAGATAAAGCCGTAAAAGGCCCCAGTCGAGGTGATGTATTTGGCCATCTGTGAATAGCCCAGCGCGAACAACGCCAGGATGACCGTCGCCACCAGGTAACCGGCGGGTGCGAACTGTCCATTACCGCTACCCACGGCAATCGGCACATTACCCAGCATGGCGGTGATCGGCGCCGCCGTGGCGACCGTCATGAATAACACGCCAAACAACCCTACGGAGTTCTTGCGCAAGCGCTGCACGCCGGCAGATGCCGCGTGGCCCAGCGGAGCTTCAGTGATAATCGTGTTCACGAGCATATTCCTTGTTCAGGGTGATTGTTCACACCAGGGCTTGAAGTGATTCAGGCAGGATTTGGCCACCGTCGATAATCAGGCTTTGCCCCGTGATGTAGCCGGCTTCGCGGCTGGCAAAGAACAGGGCAGCGCTGGCAATGTCCTCGACACTGCCCAGCCGCTTGAGCGGGATGGAGGCCGCCATGGCAGCCTGGTACTCAGCACCCATACCCTGAAGGCCTTCAGTGACGATGTTGCCGGGTAGTACCGCATTGACGGTGATGCCGCCTTTGGCTAACTCGATTGCCGCAGTACGCATGAATCCCAACTGCGCCGCCTTGCTGGCGCCGTAATGCGCCCAACCAGGAAACCCGGTGATGGGGCCTGTTATCGATGAGGTGAGGATCACCCGGCCGTATTCGGCGAGTCTCAGGAGGGGCAGCGAGGCTTGCACGCACAGGAATGTGCCTTTGGCATTGGTGTCCATCACTCGATCCCAATCGGCCTCAGCCAGGCTTTCCAATGCACCGCTGGGGAAGATGCCAGCATTGCAGCACAGCACATCAAGGCCGCCATGCAACTCCACCACGGTGCATATGAGGGCCGCCACTGAAGCGGCGTCAGCCACATCGGCGGCCTGCCCCTGTACGTGCAGCCCTTCAGCACGCATACCGGCAGCGACTGCTTCGATCTTGTCTGCGTTGCGGGCGGTAATCAGCACTCTTGCGCCATGAATAGCAAACTGCCTGGCAATTCCAAAGCCTATGCCGGTGCTGGCACCGGTGACCAAGACACTCTTGCCACTTAAGGACGTGAACATCTGCGCAGCTCCTATCAAATGAAGGTGGCTGAATAGTGAGTTGAGCCTTCACGGGCGACTTGACCGCAGAGCACATTTTTTGTCCTTAGCCATCAAATCGGCGGCGAAAATGTGTTGGTTTGTGCTCGCTAGTCAACGACTTGCCTCAATGCGTCAAGCGTTGAACTCGCCACACTCGGCATCCTCGGGTCACCGTTTATTCAGTGGAGATCCGAGATGACCGCCGTCACCCATAACGCTACGTACGACCGCCTGGCACAGGCTGCTTTAAACTGCTACCTCCCTGAACAACAGGGGGAAGTCAAGCTTCTGTGCCTGTCAGAAAATGCCACTTATGCCGTGTTTACGCCGACAAGGCAGCGCTTCGTACTGCGCATTCATCGCCCTGGCTACCACAGTCATCAGGCCATCTCCAGCGAGCTGGCTTGGCTCGCCGCTCTGCAAGCTGACGGTTTTGAGGTGCCGCAGCCGATAGCTGGACAGAACGGCGAGCTGATCCAGCGGGCGTCTGTGCCCGAGAGGGATAGCCACTGGGTGGTGTTGTTCCATTGGATCGAGGGGCATGAGCCTCATTCGGAGCAGAATCTGCAGGCCTCCTTCCGGCGGCTGGGAGCGATCAATGCTCGTTTGCATACTCATGCCCGGACTTGGCAACCCCCTGCAGGCTTCCAGCGCTTGACGTGGGACCACCCGAGGATGGTCGGCAGTGACGCACATTGGGGTCATTGGAAACATGCGCCGCACTTGCCACGAAACCAGTGGTCGCTGATTGAGCAGGTTGTTGGCAACATCGAGAAGCGCCTCTCGAATTACAGTCAACAAGCATCGCGTTTTGGCCTGATCCACGCGGACCTGCGTCTGGCGAATCTGCTGGTCGATGGCGAACGTACTCGCATTATCGACTTTGATGATTGTGGCTTCGGCTGGTATTTGCACGACCTCGCGTCGGCCCTAAGCTTTCATGAAGATCACATTGATACGCCGCGCTGGATCGAAAGTTGGTTAGCCGGCTACACGCGGGTCAGTAGCCTCGATCAGAATGACCTGGATATTCTTCCTACATTGATCATCCAGCGTCGCCTTCAACTTCTGGCCTGGACGGGGAGTCACGCAGATACAGCCACCGTTCGCCAGTTGGGCGCTCTGTGGGTGGATAACTCTCTCAAACTCTGCCGCCGCTATCTCGACACATGACATATTCACAACCCACTCGTTGACACTGATTCAAAAGCATCACTGATGCGTGGTGGCCACTGCAAAGGCTAGATTTTTCTGCACGCTGTGTGGCATTCAAGGTGATAACTCTCCTGCGTCGTAGCTTATGTGTGCACCACAAACCACCGGCACAGCTTACGGTGCACCATTCGAGAACATTCAAACGCGACCGATCGGCGTGCAAGGTCTTGAGGACGCATGTCTTCAGAACGGTATGGAATTTGCTGGAGTGTGGTGCTTGGCCAGACGGTCATAGCACCCCCATTCGCAACTATGCGAGAGGTTGCCATGCAACTTTCTACAACACGGCGACTCGCCGATCAGCCTCAATCAATCGGAGTTCTCAGTTCGGCCGCAACCGGTTTGATTGAGTTTATCCAGCAGAAAGGTGGAGATGCAGACCGAATTCTTGGTCATGCGGGACTCAATCCGGAGCATTTGCAACATCCCACCTTGAGTCTGGATCTTAATCAGTATTGCGCTGTATTCGAAGAGGCCGCTCGCCAGACCCAAGACGACAACTTTGGTTTGCGTTACGGCAACCAGTTCAAACCTGACGGTCTGGGTATGCTCGGGTATGTCGGCATATGTTCGGAAACTCTGGGGGATGCGCTGCGCAACGTCGTAAAGGTGTTTCCTATACATCAGCAAGGTAGTCTGCTGCGGCTAGAGGTGGAGGGTGAGTGGTGTCGACTCGACTACCAGGTCCAGTACGGCGCGATTTTTCGCAAACGTCAGGACGCCGAACTGTCTCTGGGGATGTTCACCAACTTGATGCGCCATGCCATCGGGCAAAAATGGGCACCTGAGCGCGTCCACTTCGAACATCCGCAACCCGAGGCGTGGCACGAACACTGTAAAGCCTTCGATGCTCCCGTCTTCTTTGGTCAGCCTTGTAATTCACTGGTGTTCAGGCGCAGCGTGCTGGAGAAAGTCATGCCCGGTCGCGACAGCCGCCTGTTAGCCATTGTTATGGAAAGCATGGACCTGTTGGCGCGTCAGGGGGGCGAAAGACAGAGTGTCAATGGCATTATTAACGATGTACAGGCGCAGATCCGAATCCAGTTGTCCAATGGTGACCCTTGCCTGGATCAAGTGGCAGAACATCTACAAATGACAAGCTGGACCTTGCAACGTCGGCTTGGCGAGACAGGGATGACCTTTTCCAGTCTGGTCGATAAGGTACGCCAAGAATTGGCTCAGTACTATTTGACTCAAGCCCACTTGCCCATCTCGGAACTCGCACTTTTGCTTGGCTACTCAGAGGTCAGCGCTTTCTCGCGCGCATTCAGGCGGTGGCATGGCGTGAGTCCGAAACAATGGCGTCAGTCTGACTAATAGTGCTGCCAATCGCGCCAAGGTATTCGCGGAACTCGCTCCCATCAGCGCCTTGAGTAACCTGGCCGCTAATCGTTTACCGGACCAAGTACTCTACTCTCTGGTGTCATATGACTTGTTCGATACGACGTCTCTTTGAACGACTGAACAAGCACCTCCATCCACTTTGGATGTTCTTCTGTTTGCTCATGAGCGTTGTAATAGCCGGGGGACTGTGGCTCCCCGATAGCAGCGGATATTTACGTAGACTGAGCGGGATTGCCCTGATTGTTCAGACACTAGTGCTTTGCCTGCTACATTTCTCGATACGTCTTCGCCAACATTATACTGAAACGCACCTTGAGGAGCTGACTGAGCGCAAGCGCAACATCAATGCCTTGAATGCGCGCTTACGTAGTTTGATGAATGCAGTGACCCAAGTGGCGGTCGTTACCACGGACTCTCTCGGACGCATTCTATTGTTCAGCGCGGGTACTGAAAAAAATGTTTGGTTTCAGTCGCGAAGAAGTGTTGGGGCTCAATCATGTCGATATTCTGCATGCGCAGGAGGAAATCGTTGAACGGGACATCGATTCAGGCCCCCCGACTCATCATTCGCTCATCGACAAGAAGCTGATCCACCAACGGTCCAAGGATTATGGTTCGAGTGTTAGCTCTGAGCGGACCTATCGCCGCAAGGATGGCAGCCACTTCATCGGTGAGTTGCGATGTGCGGAAATCATCGACGCAGACTCTGGGCAGAT
Organism: Pseudomonas cyclaminis; assembly: GCF_015163715.1. GTDB lineage: Bacteria > Pseudomonadota > Gammaproteobacteria > Pseudomonadales > Pseudomonadaceae > Aquipseudomonas > Aquipseudomonas cyclaminis. The sequence goes on along the minus strand of NZ_JADDUM010000066.1, from coordinate 17,069 downwards.
TGAGCACATCAACGTCATCATTGATATCAGCGAGCGGATCGCCTTGCTAAACGAGATCAATGAAGGCAAGGCCTTCTTGAATTTACTCACTCAGCGTATTCCTAATGTGCTCTATCTCTACGCGAGGAGGGTGAGAGTTACTTTTCGTACTGTAGTCAGAGCCTTGAGCGAGTCTTTGAGCTCAAACCTGAAGCGGTCGTGGGTGTCAGATTTAAAGAAAGCCCGTTGTTTAGACGAGTCCATGAAGAAGACCTTGCGCTGGTTCACGCTGCAACCGCAGAGTCTGTCAAAACGGGTGAACCTTGGGCATGTGATTTTCGGATAGTCCTGCCGAAGAAAGGCACTCGTTGGCTGCGCGGTGAGTCTTATGCGGAAAAAAAGTCGATGGGACGCACGTCTGGTATGGATACGAGGGCGAATAATTCAGATTTTTTGAGCGATTTTGAGAATGTACCGCTCGTCAGACATGCCTCGAATTTCTTGAACATACGATTTGCTCTCTCGGACAGATTAAACATGTGCTGACGAAAAATCCCTTTCGTCTTGCCTCTGGGAGAACGCAATGAAAGCCATCGTTTACAACGGCCCCCGTGACGTCAGTGTGCAAAATGTGCCGGACGCCAAAATCGAAAAACCTACGGACGTTCTGGTGCGGGTGACGGCCACTAATATCTGCGGATCTGATCTGCATATGTATGAAGGCCGAACCTCTTTCGAAACCGGCAGAGTGTTTGGCCATGAGAATCTGGGCGAGGTCGTTGAAGTAGGCGCCGGCGTAGATCGAGTCAAGGTAGGAGACCGTGTATGTCTGCCATTTAACATCGGCTGCGGTTTTTGCGAAAACTGTGAAAAAGGCCTGACCGGATTCTGCCTGACCGCTAACCCAGGTAGTGCGAGCGCGGCCTACGGATTTGCTGATATGGGGCCTTATCAGGGCGGGCAGGCAGAGCTGCTACGGGTGCCGTATGCCGACTTCAATTGCCTGGTGCTGCCCGACGACGCGCAAGAGCGTGAAGAAGATTACGTCATGCTGTCGGATATCTTCCCAACGGGCTGGCATGCAACCGAGCTGGCGGGCCTCCCTTCCTGGGGAGAGCATTGCCATCTATGGCGCCGGCCCGGTGGGTTTAATGGCCGCCCACTCAGCAATGATCAAGGGCGCCTCTCAGGTGTTCGTGGTCGACAATCATCCCGACCGTTTAAAGCTCGCCGCTCATACATCGCTTAGATCAACCACCAGTTTTGAGCCCTGGCATACCTTACCGCCCACGTGACGCCTGATACCGGTAAGGGTCATGTGGCAGGATTATTGATCTCAGTTGATGTCCACAAAGATCGGCTCCATTGGCGTGACCTGGCATAAATTAAGGACAAAATATGTTCAGCAGATCTCAGATCATTACCATCCCAGTCCTGATCTCATCGGTACTTTTGCTCACCGGCTGCCCGCCTCCGGCGTCTTTCACCCAGTGGAAACGCGCTTCGACCACTGTTGAGGGTGTCAAAGCCGCAATGACAGAGTGTGGCGACCCGGTAGGTAGTTCGATGACCCATTTGCCAATAAACGAGCAAGTGCTGCAATTCCAGTGTATGCAGCGTCTTGGCTTTATTCGCACAGGTTTACCAGGAGTTCGCTTTCCATCCCCGCCTGCGCATGTCTACCACAGGAACTCTTTAATGGTAAGCCGATTAGCCGGCGAGAAAACGACGGGGCTTTTTTGATCAAACTCTGCAGTGGGATCGCCACCTATGCCTGGCGCAAGCTAGCCATTCAACCATGGCAGAGTCTTCAGACGTCGGCTCTCGTAGCCCCGAATTTTGTCTGCCATGCGTAACGTCAAACTGATCTCATCCATACCGTCAATGATCTGAGTCCTTTCGGCATCAACCATAGAAAACCGCATGACACCTAAGTCGCTTTCGACTTCTCGCTGCTCAAGGTTTACCGTGATGGTGGTGTGCTGCCCTGCCAGTCGAAACAGCGCGTCGATATCGCCGGCAGACAGTACGATAGGCGCAATTCGGTTTCGCAAGCAGTTGGTTCTGAATATGTCCGCAAAGCTTTCGGCAATCAGCGCCTTGAAGCCATATTCCGCCAGCGCCCAAGGCGCGTGTTCACGTGACGATCCGCAGCCGAAATTGCTGCGGGTTACTAAAATATTTGCGTCCTTATAAGCCGTTTTATTGAGGTCAAAGTCCGGGTTAAGGGGACGTTTCGAACAGTCCATTCCTAGCTCGCCTTTATCCAGGTAGCGCCATTCATCAAAAGCAAACTGACCGTAACCCGTACGTTTGATCGACTTCATGAATTGTTTGGGGAGGATGGCATCGGTATCGACATTGTCACGGTCAAGGAATCCGGCTACCCCAGAAATCACGATTATCGCGGTCATTGCATGTGCTCCCTGGCATCAACAAACCGGCCATGAATTGCTGCAAGTACAGCCATAACAGGGCTCACCAGATGAGTTCTCCCTCCAGAGCCTTGCCTACCTTCAAAGTTGCGGTTCGAAGTCGACGCGCACCGTTCTCCCGGACTGAGCCGGTCGGCATTCATCCCCAGGCACATTGAACACCCAGGAGCTCGCCATTCAAAACCAGCACTCAAGAAAATGTCGTGCAACCCCTCTTCCTCGGCTTGGCGCTTCACTGCTCCTGAGCCTGGTACCACGATTGCCTGCCGGACGGTCTTCGCCACACGGTGTCCCTTTACGATGCTGGAAGCGACTCTCAAGTCTTCGATTCGGGCGTTAGTGCAGGATCCGAAAAAGACCTTATCGACAATCATGTCGGAAGGTCGGGAGCGGGGAGTGAGCCCCATATAGCGGAGCGCTTGCACCATGGCATGGCGCTTAAGCGGGTCAGCTTCATCATCAGGGTCGGGCACAGAGCCATCGACCTCGATCTGCATATCAGGTGATGTACCCCAAGTGACAATTGGCTTTAGGGATGCGACATCGATGCCTACCGCCTTATCGAAATGTGCAAATGAGTCTGAAACGAATGTCCGCCAATAGGCTTCCGCATCCGCTAGGTGCCGTAGGGATGGCGTGTACCGTCTCCCCTTGAGATAGCTGATTGTGGTTTCATCCACTCCAACCAACCCTGCACGGGCACCGGCCTCGATAGACATATTGCAGAGCGTCATGCGCGCTTCCATGCTCATCTCGGAAATGGCTTCACCCGAGAATTCCAGAACGTGCCCCACCGCTCCCGATGCGCCAATCCGCCCCACTACTGCTAAGGCGAGATCTTTTGCGAAGGTGCCAACAGGTAAACGCCCCGAAACACTAACTTTGAAGTTCTTGGATCTTCTGCTCTGCAGTGTCTGCGTTGCCAGAACGTGCTCGACGTCGGTCGTCCCAATGCCAAACGCCAAGGAGCCAAATGCTCCGTGCGTAGATGTATGAGAATCGCCGCAGACAATGGTCATGCCAGGCTGGGTAATACCAAGTTCAGGCCCAACGATATGTACGATGCCCTGATCTTCATGACGGAACGGGAAGTACGCCAGAGCACCGGTTTCCTGAATGTTAGAGTCGAGCGTTTTTACCTGTTGTTCAGCAAGCTCGTCTTCGATTACATCCGCGTCAGTGGGCGTATTGTGGTCAGCAGTAGCGATAATGCTTTGGGGGCGCCAGGGCGTACGGTTGCTCAGTCTCAAGCCTTCAAAAGCTTGGGGGCTGGTCACCTCATTGATCAGGTGCCTATCGATATACAGGATGCTGTTGCCATCGCTGTCCTCGTCGACAACGTGGCTATCCCAGAGCTTGTCATATAGGGTCTGGCTCATTGCAGTGATGTCCCCCGCTTGATCCAGCCGAGGCCATCCAGGGTATGATCCTGAGGGACGTACTCACAGCCAACCCATCCTTGATAGCCGAATGCCTCAATGTTCTGGAGGATTGCTTCAAAAGGAAGTTGACCTACATCGGGCTCATGCCTTCCTGGCCAACCTGCGAGCTGTACATGGGCCGCTTCTGGGAGAGTGCTGTTGATTGCGGCGATCACGTCGAGGCCTTCCATGGCAGCGTGGTAAACATCCATGATCAATCGCAAACCCGGTATCTCCCTAGTCCAGCGACGGGCGTCATATAGAGAATGGATAAAGTACCCGGGGGCAGCTGTTTGGTTAATGGCTTCTATCACTATGGCGACTTTTCCGCCGGCGCGTGTCATTGCCCAGTCGATATTGCGTTTGAAAGTGTCACTTGCTACTACCCTGTCCGCAGCACTTACCAAGCCTGCCGTCACATGCAGCAGCGGAGCATCGCACGCCAATGCCAGCTCAAGAGCAATGTCAAAATCGACTTTGAAGGCTGCCTCGGCGTCAGGAAGAGCGGCAAAGCCCTTACTTCCGGCTCTGAGCGGCATATTGGCAAGAACAAGCTCCAGCTCGTTCTGCTGCAGCAGCCTGCTTAATTGACCACCACTTAATCCATCGGTTGGAAAGAATTCGACACCTTCAAAGCCAGCATCACGGGCAGCGGCGAAGCGATCTTCAAACTTCCACTCGATGAACATCATCGACAAGTTGGCGGCGAAGCGTGGGGACATGATCATTCTCCTCGGGTTTTCTTCCGAGCACCCAAAAGAACGCGAACTTCTGCATCGTATTCACCGAGCAATGGTGGGGCAGTGATATCCAACGAGCGCTGGCCATCGTAAGAGACAGGGAACCGCACGGAGCGCCAAGTACCCTCAGTAGGGTGATGTGTGCTGACCTCTAGCTGAAGATGCTTGGCCTGAGGGTCTTCTAGGGCTTCGCTGGTGTCGTACATAGGAGCGTGGGGTACATCTTCGGCCTCCAGACGGCGACACCACTCTGCGCGGTCATGGGTGGCGAAGACGTTGCTCAGAAGCTCAATCAACAACTCCTGATTCTTGATTCTCTGAGTACGGGCACAGAAACGGGGATCTGAAAACAGATCGGGTTTTTCAATGGCATTGGCAAGCCCCTGCCAGAACTTCTCAGGCGATGACATGTGCAGGGCGATCCATTTCTCATCCTTGCATTTGATGACATAAGACTGAGATACGCTGGGTCGGCTGTACGGCCCCATGACTTCATCGGCAGAGAAGAAGTGGGTAAAGGCATCCAGGTTGAAGTAGCACATCGACTCCAACATCGATACCTCGACAGTCTTGCCGAGGCCAGTTGCATTGCGCTCATAAAGCGCGCCCAAGATGCCGAAAGCCGCGTAGAAACCCGTCAGTGAGTCAGCCATTGCCGGGCCCACAACACGAGGGTTGGCCGGGTTGATGAGCAGGTTGAGAAATCCGCTCGCGGCTTGGGCGACGGTATCGTAAGCGGGCCGGGTTGCTGCTGGCCCATCTTGGCCGAACCCGCTGATGGCGCAGTAGACCAATCGGGGGTTTAGCTTGCGCAAACGCTCCTCACCAGCACCTAGACGCTCAGCCGCGCCTGGCCGGAAATTCTGAATATAGACATCGGCGCTGGCGATGAGCTCGTCGAAGATCGCCAGATCATCCGGATTTTTGGTATTGAGCGTGACACTCCGCTTGTTGCGGTTGTAAGTCTGGAAATGTGGGCTGTAAAGGCCCCCCTCAAACGCACGGAAAGGATCACCCGTACCAGGCTGTTCGATCTTAATGACTTCGGCTCCAAGATCAGCGAGGAGCATGCCGGCATTGGGGCCGGTGATGAACGTACCTTGTTCGATTACACGTACACCTGAGAGAACTTTTGCCATTGTCTTTGCCTTAAATACCGGTGGAAAGGAGTCCGAGTCTTACGATGAAAGACCACTTTGTTCGACTGCTTCACGACCTATGCTGACGGCGCATGTCTGGGGACGTTAGGCGATACATCGCTGAACGTTGCGATTGCCTTGCGCCAGGCCGCAGCGAAAGGAAGGTTCAATGGCACACAGCCGATGTCCAAACGTGTCGCATGACGAGCCAATTGTTTGAAGAAGAATACGAACCAACCCTTAAGGCTCGTACCCAGGTGGTGTGGTGCCGGTGTACTCGTATTCGCGAGTCGCCTGATAAGAAAGGGCGAAACCTATCGGCGAAGACGTCTGCTCTTCATAAAGGTGCGCAACCAGGCCGGCGCTCCGGGCCAGGATCGGTACGCCTCGCAGGGCCTGCAAAGGGAAGCCTGCGCCCAGCAATACGGCGGGTATAGCGGCTGAGACATTGAGCTTCAGCTCTTTGCCCACAATGCTCGGAATGATGCGCTCGATGGCCTCAGCAATATGCACGTAGCTCAAATCTGAGCCGACTGATTCGGCGGTATTGAAGAGAGCGGAGACACGCGGGTCGCGGTCTTTATGAAGTGGATGTCCATAACCTGGAATCGGACGTTTCGCTGTGCGGTAACTGCTAACGATTTCATGAGCCGCCGCATGGATATCAGTCCCGTTGTCTACCAATGCTTTGACCTCGCTGAGCATGACGCCTGCGTTGGCAGAAGCTCCGAGGATGACGGAGCCGCAGCCCAATAGGCCCGCAGCAACGGCGCCCTGCAAAGCTTCCGGCGATGCGGCCATGGTCATACGTGCAGCTTGAACGCTGGGTACCAAGCCATGTTCGGCGATTGCAACCAGGGTTGAATCCAGCACTGCCAAGGTGGAAGCGCTTGGCTTCTGGCCTGTCAGCAGCAAGAAGAAATATTCGCTGAAGGAGGTCTTGCCGATCACCTCCTGACACAAGTCGAGGCCGCGCACGACGATGGTTTCTTCGTTCGAAGTGCAGATAGCACTGCGAGGGATCGTTTCTTTACCAATTTTCATGATCTGGCTCCGGGTCAAACTTCGGTGAGGCGGAAATCGAAGGGGACGCTGTAAAACGTTTGGTCAAGGCGTCTGCCGTCCGCTGCATGACCTGGTGCGTGCTGGACGTAGTCGACGATCAGGGAAGGCTTCACACCAAAGACGCAATCCGAGCTCAGGTACGGGCCATCTCCAGGAAACAGCTGGGTATTGATGGGGTGGAATCCAGGCGCCGAGAGCTTGAAGTGGATATGCCCAGGTCGGTTCGGATGGCGTGCAAGTTTCGACTGCATGAGGCCTGCTGGCCCATCAGTAGGAATTGGGTAGTAGGTGGGCTTGATAGACCAAAAGCTGTAGCAGCCCTTCTCATCAGTCAGGAATTTACCCCTGGCGAGCATCCCCACGTCGTCACCCAACTGCATGTCATAGTTGCCCTCACCATCACCAGACCAAACATCTAGGAGCGCGCCTGCGATGGGCTTGCCGGCACCATCTAGGAGGCGACCGTGGTACAGGGTTTTCTCGCCTTTCACACCTTCCGAAATGTCGTCACCCATTGCTCGCGTTGGGGCGCCCTCCCAGTAATAAGGGCCCTCCACAGTTTCTTCGAGGCAGTCGTCGCCTCGATGCTGGTTGATGCCAATGGTGAGGGTGGATACACCCAGCAGGTCGGATAAAAGGATGAATTCTTGGCGCTTCGGCGTGCAGATCTGCCCGGTTGCAGTGAGGAACTGGATGGCGGCGATCCACTCTTCGGGCTGTAGTTTGATTTCCTCAATACATGCATGGAGGTGAGTGATCACGGAAGTCATGATCTCTTGAAAACGTGGGTCAGGGCATTGGTCGAAGCTGCGAAGAACCTCGTCCAAGTGCGCCTTGGTATCAAACTCGGCCATTTCGGGAATCCTTTTTTTTATTAGCGATCACGGTGGTTGAAGGTGAGATTAAGATGAGACATGCACAGATAAAAATGATTAATATCCATAAAAATAATCGATGGCATCACTCGTTAAAGGTGCTCTATGGAACTCCGTCACCTCAGATACTTTGCCGCTCTGGCTGAAACGCTCCATTTCACACGAGCGGCGGAACGCACTCATGTCACTCAGTCGACGCTCTCCCATCAGATCAAACAGCTGGAAGAGGAGCTTGGTGTTTCATTGTTCGACAGGGTCGGAAAACGAGTCTTGATCACCGAAGCCGGCGACAGGCTTTTGTCCGAGATCCTTCCCGCACTCAAGCAGATCGATCTTGCGACCAATGCGCTAACCCTCAAGCCGGGATCGGCAACAGGGCATCTGAGGGTAGGTGCTACCTACAGCTTCAACGTCAGCTTGGTTCCGGGCTGTATTGCCAACTTTCTGATGCGAAACCCTGAGGTCAGAGTTCTGGCAGAGGAGTTATCGCAAGACATGATTATTGAACGCCTTGTGGCCGGTGAGCTTGACTTAGGCATTGCTTATCGTCCCACTGAAGGTGAGCAGCTCTGGTTCGAGCCGCTTTACAACGAGGAGCTGAAACTCGTTGTCAGCTCGTCACATCCTTTGGCCAAGCGCAAAAGGCTGCGCATGGTTGAGCTTCACAACCTGCGTATGGCCCTGCTTCCCAAGGCATTCAGCACGCGCAAACAACTGAACGAATGTTTTCGTTCTGCCGGCGCCGAACCAATCGTGGTAGTAGAGATGAACACTCTCATGCCCATGGTCGAGCTTGTACGAAATACCGACCTAGCCTGCATCGTTGCGGAAGCTGCGGTAGGTGCAAGAGAAGGCCTGGCGGTCATCGCATTGGAAAACCCCACCCCCATTCGCACCCCTGGATTGCTGTGGAAGAAAGGAGGATCAGACGACCCAATGCTTCGGCAGTTTGCAGCTGTTGTACGTCGAGCGACGGAGTCCAGCGCACAGCCAAGTGAAACTTAAAGCTTGGTTAAAAGGCCTTGGTGCTGAGCGACCAAGCCGGCATGAGTGTCGGCTTGGCACTGCGCGCAGCTCGATCAACCCACTTTGGGGGCATGCAACTTTCCGTAAGCGCCACTGAAAAACAGCAAAGGTTGCTTTTCAGGGTTGGTATGCAGGTACTGAACCTCACCCACATACAGAAAGTGATCGCCAGCATCATGGATATCCCTGGTTCGGGCGATCACATGAGTCATGCTCCCAGTAAGAAGTGGCGCATCTTGGTCAACCTCGAATGGGAGCACGAGTTCCGGGTTGTGCTTGCCACCGAAATGAGAGCTCATGTGCAGTTGGTCTTCGACCAAAATGTTCACACCGTAGCTGACGCCTTTCTTCACCCATTCGTTGAAACGAGATTGCTTACGCACTGAAACTACGACGAGGGCGGGATCTAGGGATACCGACATGAAAGCGTTGGCGGTCATTCCCGCAGGCTCACCTCCTGCGAAAAAAGTGACTACGGTCACGCCCGTCGCGAAGGTGCCCATCGCCTTCCGCATGAGCATGCCATCAATCGTTACTGGGGCTGCTTCGGTTACATCCACTTTTGCCAAATGCATGACTTTGCTCCCCTCAGACCAAGTTGGTGACTTTGCTTTCGATTCCAAGCAGAGCCTCGCCAAAGACCTCTTTACCTACAGCCGGAAGCACAATAGCGTGTCGCGCCGCCGCGTTGGCATCGCGCCAGTAACGCTGAAGCGGGCTCGTTTCAGCAAAAGTGCCAGCGCCATGGGCGGAAACGAGAATATCGATTGCATCGGTGACAGTCTTGGCGACCTCACCGGTGACTGCCCGAATACGCGCACGGTCGACGTAGTCCATCTTGCGTAGATCGGCACCACAAGCATCAATTTCATCGGCAGCGCTCAGAGCCAGCAGTTCTGCGGTGTGGAGTTTGATGGCAGCGTCAGCGACCTGTGCCTGGAAGATGACGGAGTCCGATTGGCGACCATAGTTGGTGTAGGCGATGCCGCGCTGGTGTGCCTTACCAAGTACATGTTTCAAGGCGGCGCGTCCCAGGCCAAGCTGTGCCCCCACCAAAATGAGAGCTGCGATGGGCATCAACGGTTTCTGATAAGCCGTCTCGGAAGAGAATTCTGTCGCATAGTCGCTGGAGAGCGCAGCACGCATGTCGAGGAGGCGATGGTCGGGTACAAACACATCAGACGCTACAATGCAATTGCTACCCGAGGCCCTCATGCCAGAGGTGAACCAGGTGTCGTCAATCGAAAAATCCTGCTTAGGGATTAGGGCCATGTAATGGCCGACGACTTGCTGTTGGTCATCCATCTCGAGCACGCCAACCATTGCCCAGTCCGCGTGAAGGATCCCCGACGAGGAGTACCATTTGCCGCTGACACGCAACCCGCCAGCAACTCGTTGTGTCGCCGTGGAAGGAGCAAAAACGCCAGCTACGCGAGCGTCCGGGTTATGTACGAAAATGTCATTTTGGGCCTGCTCACAGTAGAGTCCAGACAACCAAGCACATACGTTCGTCAAGGCCGTCACCCAAGCGGTTCCGCCGCACGCCTCTGCCAGAATACCAGTCACTTCCAAGTGAGCTCGAATCGTGGATTCCATGCCACCGAAGCGTTTGGGTACCATCAGCTTGAAGCCGCCTGCTTCAGCAATCGCCTGAATGTTTTCCTCGTGTGCCCGGCGTTTTTGCTCGGACTCAGCAGCGTTCTTGGCTAGAGTGCTCTGGATCCCGACAAGGCGCTCTTTGAGGAGTGTCAGAGCAACATCGTCGGAAGGGGAGATCTCACGAAGTTTGGTTGCATTGCTAAGCATGGTAATTCTCTCTTTATTGTTCTTGGGAATTCCGGGAGCTCTACCTGGCTTGCTAAAACCATAAGAAAGCTCTTAATCAGCCGGGCCGGTGTAGCGATCCGTCTTACAAACCAAGATAAAGAGACGATTGCGGGACTGCAAATTCGTAGAATTGTGCATAACCAATTGTTTTTAAAGAAAAAAACAATGAGAAATTGACATTTTGTCAAAATCACAGCTGGAACTCAACGTCAAGGATTGCCGGTTGAGAGATGCATTCACTTGTATGAATCGATGGTGGACATGGGAACTCGAGCCGCCTACCTATTCATTGGTCAGTATCTCCAAATTGAAGAAAGGCCTTTCCCAACGATGAATGTATGTTTCTTGCCCAGAAAGGTTTTGATGGTTTACCAATTAATCCGCCCTTGGCCCACATCTTGAGATAGGTTAGAGAGAACTCTGCAGCGCTTTCGCTCAGATCTCGAGGACAGCCCATACTGTGGATGATCATCTGAACCTGAGTCTCCATATACAGGCCTGGAGACTGAACTCCTCGCCTTATGGAATCTACCGCCCTGGCAGAAGCGCCCATCAGAAAGTCTGTCCCGGCCACAATGGATTTGACATTAAAAAATCCTTTTGCAACACCTTCCTGAATATCCTTGGCCACGTAATTAGAAACCAGAGTGTTATGCTCCCAGGCTTCATGGCGTGTCACGAAGGTCGCCCATGCTGGATCCATAAATGCGCGAACCATGAAAAGTCTATAACCTACCGAAATACGCTGCCACGGCTCCATAAGAACACCGTACATTGGTAATATATCCTGCACCATTTGGTCACTCAGCTCATGGCTGAGCGCATGAAGCAATTCCTCGATACTTTCGAAATAGTTGTAAAAGCTTCCTCTGGAAACCCCTGCAACCTTCACCGTTTCGTCAATAGTCAGTTTGCAATCCATGTCCCGTTCGATCAGTTTCAGGGCTGCATCCATTAGTCTGGCCCGGATGGGGGCTTTGTGCTGTGTTTTATCAACTCGTTGATGAGACATAGGAACAGCCGTTGTCGTAGTTTTTGGAGAGGTGCGTAGCACAAGACTTAGGGCTTCTACCAAGGATGGCACCAGTGTCTTCATGGACGTCAGTCACTTCATTCGCAGTCTATCTCGATTCTGCGGAAGGTGTTAAGGCGGTGCCGTGCGGGAACAAAAACGGCGCTGATCTTCAGCGCCGGCGGTTTGGTGGAGGGACTTTCATTCAAATTTTACGATCTAGAAAGGGAACGCATACTGAATCCAGAAATGATCTCCCTTGGAGCGGTTTTCAACGGCAAAATCATGCTGGTATTTCGCGACTATCGCCACACCCGGAGAGATGGTGTAGCGGACTTGTGGGCCCAAAGCAGCGCTTTGGCCGCGAAAGCCATCTAAGTATGTCTCACCGTCAAGTTTGTCATAGGAGACCTGCTTTGAGTAGAAGCCTTGAATACCTATTTGCCATTTTTCTGTGATCGAATAGCCCAACAAGAACTCTCCGCTCACTACAGTGCCTGACTGGTAGTTGGTGTCGTGGTTTTTAGTGTAAATTTCGGCAGTCAGCGCTGTTGATATTTCTGTCCTAGGCGTGGGGAACCAGGTGACTGCCCAGTTTGGAAGAAAGGCAAGGTGGTTTTGCCCCGTGTTCGCAATACGGTCTTTATCATACGACCCAGTTGGCAATGCCATATCAAATGGTGATAAGAACGTGAAGAAATTATGCGAAGGGTTTGAATAGCCGATCATTAGTGGATGGACGATCACGTCTCCTATAGCATTTTTTATTTCCTTTTGGCCATACACCGTCGAGGATACATGGAGTAGAGGAACGATCACACCGGTAGACAGACTAAATGGGCCAAGCGGCTCATTCCAAGTATGTACAACCCTGGGAGCATCCACTATCAATTCAGCTGAGAATTTTGGGATGGTTTTCTTGCCATCAGAGTCTCGAAAGCTTTCGGCTTTGTAGTATTGAGCGTAGTTGTAGAAATAGCTCTGACCAGGTGCTGGAAGCAAGCCGTTGAACGCTGTGCTAACGCCTACAGGATAGTTGGATAAACCGTTTTCTGTAGAGTTTGCGTTTGCTATAAAAAGTCCTAAAATCAGCGCGCACGAAACCGCGAAACTTTTAATTTCTCTGTGCATAAAGTTTTTGCCATTATTTTTATAGTTGGGCCTCCGTCGAGGGCGACGGAGGGGCGAGCTTATTACTTAATCACAGGGACGATCAGGTAACTCTGGTATTGGCCTCCGCAATAAATTGTGTGCTTTCCACTATTGTTCGAAAGGTAGTGACCAGCCGCGAAGAGTCCAGGCCGATATCGGTGGATGTCTGTACCCTGAATAACTACCCGAAGTGATTCACCGGCCTCAAATCGGGTACTGGCAGGCCAGATTTCGATATCCAGCTGAACAGGCACGCCGGGCTCCAAAGGTTGAATCCCACGGTGTGAGTGAACTGGCTGGTGGTCGGTGGAGCGGGCCTCGTCTAGTTCGCGATGTGAAGCGCGTAACCATCCCAACGCAGCTATTCCATCATCAAAAGTGGAGAAGAAAGGAAAGTTCACTACCTCTCCGTTTGCATCAAGTTTCTGCAAACCAACGTACACGTCTGCATCAGTGGCCGTATTTGCGGCCAGCCAAAGGCGAAGTTTCGAGTGTCCGGTCAGCTCTATCTGCTCATCGAATTTGATATCGAAGCAGAGCCGATCCGCATTCGTCGAGACGTACGAGCGAGTTGTCTCCTGCAGGACTGAGTTGGCGGTCAAGGTGAGGGTTGTGTTATCAAGGTACAATTTCTGATAGTCCGTTCTTGCTAACGGCCACTCGTTTTCTGAACGCACCTCACCCTGGTAGAAGCTGTCGCGAACTTCGATGCACACACGTGGCCAATCTTTTACCTCGTTGTCCACGCCTTTTAGATAGCGATCCAGGAACGCAATTTGCTTGCGCACGCTTTCGTCTTTGTAAAAATATTGCCACTTCTTCCTCCCATGCACCTCCAGATATTTGTCTTCAGAGGCTATACGTTTGAAGGCTTCGAGCGTACCTCGGGTGTGCAGAGCATGGTCTGTCCAACTGGCAACGATATAGGCAGGAACCTTGATGGCCTCAAGGTTGGGTAGCTTGGCTTTCCAGTAGTCATCAAGCTTAGGGTGATCTGCCATCGCGGTAGCGATGTCCTCAACTCGGCTCTGCGAGAAGCTGACCAAGGACTGCCATCCTTCGGAAAACTGAGTGTTTGGAATTCCCCCGTGGAAGAAGAGCTCCCGATAAACATCGGTAAACCCTTCCCAAGGAATGATGGCGGCCAGATGAGGAGGCTGCTCAGCGGCTGCCCCCCACTGGCTGACCGCCAAGTAGGAAACACCTAGCAAGCCAACCTTGGAGCTGCACCACTGTTGGCGTGCGGCCCACTCGATGACGTCATATTCATCTTCTGCTTCCTGCTTGCTAAAGAATGAGGCCTCGCCACCGCTGCCCCAGGTGCCGCGTACATCAGGGAACAGCAGTGCGTACCCCGCTTTGCACCAAACCAGAGGATCGGGTGCTTCAAAGGGTGTGTATTCGGATACAGACCCGGTGGGTACCTCGGCGCCTGGCCAGGAATCGAAACTCAGATGGGGGTGTTTTCCATAAGGAGCCCATCCAATGATGCATGGGACGTTCAACATTCCGGCAGGTCTGTAGATGTCTGCGTAGATTACAGTCCCGTCTCTTAGCTCAATGCTGACGTCCTGTTCGAACAAAATGTCATCAGTGATCGAGCGGGACTGCGGATTAAACCCAGGGTATTCACCTAGCGCTAGGGAAGTGCCGTCACGAAATCGGCTATGGTTTTGAGAACTCATTTTCGAACCTCTTATTATTGTAATTCGAAGAAGCTTTTCGCCTTTGCGTCGAGGCGAGCGGATGCTCGACATCGGTTGAAATTGAGTCTGCGATAGGAATTATTGAATGTGAAATGACCTTTTTCGATCCGTTTGATCGATGCTGTCACTGATTTTTTCAGGTTTACTATTGCTGAAACGCATGATTTGGGCCGCGTGTGTCGCGGGCCATGCAGGGTAGTTCAGCTATCCGCCAGAGGCGTTACGCCATCACGCCTGCTCAGCTTCTAGAGGGGAATGGTATCGAGCAGATTCTCGGTCGAGTATTGCTGATGCTCGGTGGACATCCGAACGTATGCCGCTGCCACCTACCGTTTTGCATGCAGGCTCAGAGCGCGGCGAGCAACCGTTCGAGCTGTTCACGTTCCGGGGTGATTCATAGCGTTATCGCGGGAGGCCGATGCCCTTATGACTCCCTACGTGCCGCTGATTTGGATACGCTTTTGCCAGAAGAGGTATTAGCTGGAATTACCGTTTTTTTTGAGTCACATGTTGACTACTGAATAAACTAAGGCTGTCCGGGGGACGTTCCTCTGCATATTGCTATGAGTTCACGCTTACTATATTTGCGGTTCGTTGTGGTTTAATCATATCCAGCACCTCAATTCCTTGGAATGAGCTTCTTATGGCAATCTCTAAACCCCTAATTAGCCTCTATCAATTTGGCAGTCTCGCGCCTATGCATTAAGACCTGCAAAGGTAGTTTTCAAGCAGTGTCACCACCTCCGGAACAAATCCTGGTTGTGCTAGAAGTTTTGGCTTATCCGCCGTGACTGTATGGATAATTGCATGTGCCGCGATACCCATGAGATAGATCGAGAGATCCGGATCAGGTACGTTTTTCATAAACGGCTTCAGCGCCTGCGCAAACTGTTGCTGTAGCGAGTCCTTTTCTTCCTCCATTTCCCGGATCGTACGCGGCAGCTCCTCATGAATGGCTTTGTGCAGAGCCGGAGCAACGCGGTGCTCGGCAACGATCATCTCTATGATCATCGTCAGTGCCTCTCGCAGCGTCGGCTGGGTCGGCAAGACGTGCAATACGTTGAGCAAGTCAGTGCGCGTGTCGGCGACGTGTCGTCGTTGCAATTCAGCGATCACTGCCTCCTTATTCGGGAAGAACTGGTATAGCGAAGCAATGTTAACGCCTGCACGTTCGGCGATAGGGTTGGTCGTCAGCCCTTCCCAGCCAACCTTGGTCAAAATGTAAGTCGCCGCTTGGATAATCGCGTCCACTGTCGCGCGTGAGCGCGCCTGAGAGGGAATTTTCTTGGGTTTGATGGGTGTTCGGGTTTTCCGCAAGGTGACCTCCAGAACATGAGTTTTTAAAATATAAGCTTTAACTTACGATTTGATTTGTGAAAACACAACGTCATTCACGAATCGAGTACTCATGATCATGAACACACAAGACCCCGTACTTCAGCGACACTTCCATTAAGCCGAGCGACGTCGAGGCATTGCTGGAAGAGGCGGCCTTTGCACCCTCAAGCGGTAATATGCAGCCTTACCAGTTTCACTGGGTTCGCGACCGTGCGTTACAAGCCAACCTGGCCATCGCCTGCAACGGCCAGAAAGCAGCAGCATCGGCAGCGGAGTTTATTGTGATCGTGGCTAGCCCTGCTTTAGGGCTACGCACCGCCGACGCCCAACTTGCACACGTGGAAAGCTCCTCTGCGCTGGGAGCGGATTCGAAGATCTACTACCGCAAACAGATAGGTATGTTCCAGAAAATTCTGGGTATGGGTTCTTCTGTTCTGTGGTCACCACTTGTCGCGCTCGCAGCGCTTATTAAGCCGACACTTTCCCTAATTCCTATAGGCCACATCGGGGGGGGCAGTGGGCTGCGCGCAACGCTATTTTCGCGGCTCAGACCATCATGCTTGGCGCAGCGGCGAAGGGTATCGATACATGCCCGATGGAGGGATTTTCAGGCTCCCAAGTTGCCAAGCTTCTCGACCTTCCAAGAGGTGCCGTCGTCCCGCTGGTGATCGCTCTTGGTTATCGGGCCGAGAATGCACGAATCGAAGATCGGTGGCGCAACCCGATCTCAGACATCGTCATTTCACACTGAAACACACTCTGGTTCACAGAGCCCGACATGCGCCAAGACTGCCGCTTGCGACTTAACGAGTTTTTTTCTCTGGTTATGCAGGTCGTTTCCTGACGCCCAGGCTGATTTCACCGTGATGGTTTGCTCGCCAAATGGCAGCTCAATAACCGCCGACGCTTGAGCCTTTGGCTTGGAATTGACCGGCGCGACGTTGACGGGGACAAACGCTGGCAACACGACTGCTTGCTGATCACGAAAAAGCGGTAACCAGCGGCGTACGACATTAGCGTTGATACCGTGACTCATCGCGATGGCCGCCACGGAAACACCAGGCTGTTGGCATTCGTGAACCACTTGGGCTTAAAGGATTTTGAGTAGGACTTACGTTCACGCATGGCGATCCTGATATTAAGGGTAATTGCGTCCGCTTAAATTACGCGGACACAATCGACCTTAATTCCGGGGTTCGGAAGGTGTGTTCGCCGGCCCCTTACGGCAATCGACGCGCCGGGCTGAGCGCACTCTTGGACTACCTGGGCCTTGAAGGATTTGGAATAGGATCGGCGTTGTGGCTGCATGGAAAGACCCGCTTAAAAGGCTAGAAATGGTGTCCACCTAATTAGG